>NZ_JBEXPT010000226.1:0-4329 GCF_040612195.1 Streptomyces sp. NPDC006450
CCCCACAAAACCCCCACCCCGCACACAATCTACCCCCCCCCGCCCCTTTCCCTATCTCCCGGGTCTGGTTTGGTGCGCCCGGCGCCCCGGGCCCTTCGCGACCACGCGAGGGGCCGAGGCCGTTTCTGCGTGGCGGCCGAGAAGGTTCCGGCCATGTCGCCGTGGCGCTCTTTCGTCGGTGTTCGCGTGGATCGGTGCGTCGAATCGCTTGGAAACACAGGCAAATCGGTGCCAAGGGCGGCACGGCTGGGGTGGTCATGGAGCCAAAGAATGGCTGGAAACATGCGATCCGACCTACCGGGTACGTGTCTGGGATTGACAAACCGACTGCGCTGTTTTGTTATCAAGGGGTCCGGTTGGCTGTGCACCCGGGCCCCGGCAGCGGACACGCGGGAAAAAAACGCGCAGGCCGCGAACCGGCCTCCAGGCGACATTTGGGGAGAACGTGGACATCGAAGTGCTTGGTGCGCTGTCCGTTCATGAGAACGGGGTGTCGATCACGCCGACGGCACCCAAGCCACGGCAGGTCCTGGCCCTGCTCGCGCTCCACGCCGACCAGGCGGTCCCCGTGGCCATGCTGATCGAGGAGTTGTGGGAGCAGACCCCGCCGCGCAGTGCGCGCACCACGTTGCAGACGTACGTCCTGCAACTGCGCGAGCTCATCGGCGTGGCACTGGCGTACGGCGAGAACGAGCGCTGCACACCGAAGGACATCCTGGCCACCCTCCCCGGCGGCTACCGCCTGGAGACCCGTGGCGGAAGCGTCGACTACCGGGAGTTCGAGCGCAGGGCCGGTGCCGGCTACCGGGCGATGGACGCCGACGACTACCAGGGCGCCGCGCGCCGGCTGGCCGACGCGCTCTCGCTGTGGACCGGTCCCGCGCTCACCGACGTACAGGCCGGGAGCCGGATAGAGACGGAGGTCAGGCGCCTGGAGGAGCTGCGCCTGTGCGCGCTCGACCAGCGCATCGAGGCGGATCTGCGCCTGGGCCGCCACCGCGAGCTGCTGTCGGAGCTGACCGTCCTGGTCAAGCAGTACCGCCTGCACGAGAGCCTGCACGGCCAGTTCATGCTGGCGCTGCACCGCTCGGGTCGTCGCGGCGAGGCGCTCAACGTCTACCAGCGGCTGCGCACCATGCTCGTCTCCGAGCTGGGCCTCGAACCCTCGGCCGCGTTGAGCAGGCTGCAGCGCTCCATCCTGATGGCGCACCCCGAGAGTGCGGCCCCGTCCAAAGCGGCAGCCCTGCCGGTGACCGCTCCGGCGGGAGCCGGCGGCGGGCGGCTCGTGGCACGGACGAACTGACCGCCCGGTCCTCGTGGCAGTCGGCGGCACGACCACCGAAGCCCCTCTTCCCGGCCCTCGAACTCGGGCCGGGGGAGGGGCTTCAGTGCTGTGTGCGGGACGCCGGGCGCGGCCCTCAGCGGCTCGCCGCGCGGTCCGCGGCCAGCCGCTCGAAGCGGTCGGCCAGTTCCCGGTGCTGCCGGCTCAGCACCTCGAGCTGGTGGCGCAGCCGGGCCACCTCGGCGTGCAGCGGGTGCGTGCCCGCCGCCCCCTGCGCCTCTCCGGTGTCCCCGGGCTCCGGGTCGTGCCGGTGGCGGATCGACTCCATGCGGCCGCGCAGTACGGGCCCCGGCTCCACTCCGAGGTCGTGCACGAGCCGGCGTCGCGCCCGGTCGTAGACGCCCAACGCCTCGGCCTGGCGCCCGCACTGGTACAGCGCGGTCATGAGCAGCTCGTAGAACCGTTCACGCAGTGGATGGGAAGCCGTCAGCTCCGCCAGCTCGCCGGCGACCTCCCCGGCCCGGCCGGCCCGCAGGCAGGCGTCGTACAGCGTCTCCAGGGTCATCAGCCGGCTCTCCTCCAGCAGCGATGCCTCGGCCGAGCAGATGGTGCCGCGGCCCGCGCCCTCCAGCGCGGGGCCGCGCCACAGCGCCAGCGCCTCGCGCAGGACCTCGGCCGACCGGGCCGGGTCGGTGGCGGCCAGCGAGCGGCCCTGGGCCGCGAGGCGGTGGAAGCGCTGGGCGTCGGTGCCGGCCCGCCCCAGGCGCAGGACGTAGCCCAGCGGGCGGGTCACGAGCCACTCGTGCCGGCCCTCGCCGGAGCCGGAGCCGGAGCCGGGCGCGGGCGCGGGGACGGGCAGCAGCCGGCGCAGCCGGGCGATATGGGTCTGGAGGGCATTGGCGGCGTTGGCGGGCGGATGTTCGCCCCACAATTCGTCGACGAGCCGGTCCGTGGAAACGACCTGGCCGGCCTTTACGACCAGCGTGCCCAAAAGAGCGCGCTGCTTGGCGCCGGCCGGTGTGATCCGCATATCGGGGCGCTCGCCGAAGATCTGGACAGGGCCCAGGATCCGAAACTCCATCTCATCCTCGCAGGGGGAGAGTCGGCAAGTACGCGGCCGCGGATCCGTTCCCGGCATTCACTCGGAAATGGCCGCGGATCCTTCCTTCCTTATCAGACCCTAGGCGCTTCCCGGTACCGGCGGGGGATTAACCGGCCGTACGCGGGGATTCGTGGAGCGGTCCTTGAGGGGGATTCAGGCGACCCGCCGTTTCACGGCCGGCCGCCGGTCAGGTCCGGAAAGCCCACCTGCACCCCGCGCCGGTGCCAGGCGCTCAGCAGCCGCAGCATGGTCTTCGGATCGGGCAGGTCCTGCAGCCCGGGCGGGCCTGCGGCCTGGTCCCGGGTGAGTCGGTTCAGCAACCCGCGGGTGAGCGGGTCGGCGCTGCGCTCCGTCGAATCCGTTGCCATGGCCGGAAACCTAGCAGCGCCGCCTAGAGCGCCGAAAGAGAACTCGTTCGGCCGATATGGGCTTTACGTGACACGTCGGCGCGGAGATGTCGCCGACGCTGTGACGGCTTCCTGTGCGCCAGGCGCGGCGGTCCCATTGGAAGGTCGCTCAAGGTGCACTCAATTTCTGCATAGGACACGGTCGGAGAGGGATATGGTGCCCCTCGTCCGCCGTCGACGGCAAAGACAAGAAGGGCCAGAAGGCGACACTATCGAAAAACTCGAACACCGGCTTGTTGCCGAAGTCGGCCGGCAAGGCGCGGAGGGGAATCATGAAGATCAAGGTCCTGGGTCCGTTGAATGTCGAAGTCAACGGCATATCGGTTGTCCCGACCGCGGGCAAGCCGCGCCAGATCCTGGCGCTGCTCGCGCTCTACCCGGGCAGGGTCGTACCCGTGCCCACGCTGATGGAAGAGATCTGGGGCACCCACCTGCCCCAGAGCGCGCTGACCACGCTTCAGACCTACATCCTCCAGCTGCGTCGCAGACTGGGCACCGCCATGGGTCCGGACGCGCCCGGCTCGGCCAAGGACGTGCTCGCCACCCGGTACGGCGGCTACCTGCTCCAGGTCCCGGCCGAGGCGGTCGACGTGCGCGCGTACGAGCGCCTCGTGGCGGAGGGGCAGCAGGCGTTCGAGGACGGCGAGGACGCCCGGCTGGCCAAGTGTCTGCGCGAGGCACTGGACCTGTGGGAGGGGCCCGCGCTGGTGGACGTACGCGTCGGCCCGATCCTCGACATCGAGGTGATGCGGCTGGAGGAGAGCCGGCTCGTGGCCCGCGAACGCCGCATCGACGCCGACCTGCGGCTGGGCCGGCACATCGAACTCATCGCCGAGCTCACCGACCTGATCGCCCGCCACCCCCAGCACGAGGGGCTGCACTCGCAGGCGATGGTCGCGCTCTACCGGTCGGGCCGGCAGGCCTCAGCGCTCGACGTCTACCGCCGGATGCGCCAGCGGCTGATCGACGAGCTCGGCGTCGAGCCCTCGCCGCAACTCCAGCGGCTGCACCAGGCGATGCTCGCCGTCGACCCGCGCCTGGACGTGACCAGCGGGCCGCGGCGCAGCTCGACCTTTGATCTGTACGCAGCCTGAATCGAGTACCACTCAAGGCACACGGGTGACGCTCGGGCCGCGGCGGCGCCGTACGACGAACGTGCCCGCACAGCTTCCCGGAGGAGGGCGACCGATGGCTTCGCTGACGGCGGTAGAGGAGGTGGTGGGCCGGCGGGTACGGCTCCACTGCCTCGCCCACGCGGGCGCGGGGGTGGCCAGCTACCGTCGCTGGCCCGTCGCGGCCGGACCGGGCGTGGACGTCGCGGCGCTGGTGCTGCCGGGCCGTGACGGCCGGCGGCGCGAGCCGCGCGTCACCGAGCGCGAAACGCTCCTGGCGGATCTGCTGCCCCCGCTGCTGGAGGCGGCCCGGTCCGGACCGTACGCGCTGTACGGCCACAGTCTGGGCGCCCTGGTGGCGTACACGCTCAAACTTGAGTGGAACAGACTCAAGAGTGCCGCACCGCTCCGCCGCTGTCAACAGAG
>NZ_JBEXPT010000227.1:0-4181 GCF_040612195.1 Streptomyces sp. NPDC006450
CCGCGTCCTGCGGGCCGCCTGCGCCGGTACGTCGCTCCGCGGCTGCCGACGGTCCGGCGCCTGCTCGCGACACCGCTGCACCACGCCCTGGTCGACCCCGACGGCCGTCCCCCCGGCATGCGGCTCCGCGGCGGATTCTGATGCCCGGGGTCCGCCGCGCTCAGGTGTTGAGCAGGCGGTTGAAGAAGGAACGGTAGTGCTGCAACGCCTGCCGCAGGTCCTCCGTCTCCACTTCCTCGCCCCGGCCCCACTGGGCCTCCAATCCCTGCTTGTGCGCGGCGAAGCTGCCGGCCAGGGTCTGCATGACCTCGGCCACCAGGGCGTCCGCGGACCTGACCGCGCCCTGGGGATCGTCCACGAAGCGGCCCTGGATGTCGGTCCACGACTCGCGGAACTCCTCCGTGTCGGAGGCGCCCAGGAGCCGCTCGGAGTCACCCTCGGCAGCCTCTGCGGGCGCGCCCGCGCCGACGGGGGCGGCGGTCGCGGCGGAGGTGGCGGAGGTGGCCGTACGGTCCTCCTCCGGGGGCAGGGTTTCCTCGTCGCGTACCTCGCGAACGTCGCGGTCCTCGCGGCTCTCGTAGCCCTCGCGGGACGCGTAGCCCGTGCCGGCTTCCGGGTCCTCCCGGACTTCCCGGTCCTCCCGGACTTCCGGGTCCTCGCGGACCTCGGGGTTCTCGCGGACTTCACGGTCCCCGGTGGCCTCTCCCGGGTACATCGGGGCTCGTTCCTCGTTCTCCGTCTGGGGACGTGCCTCCGTCTGGGGATGTGCGAGGTCTTCCGTGGTCAGGCCGCCTTCGGCGGGCCGGTCCTCACTGTTCGAACGCGTCTCCATGTCACCGGTTCCTCTCGTCCGTGAGCAGCTCCGTGAAGAGGGCGCGGTAGTGCACCATCGCTCCCCGGAGTTCCTCGGTGGTCGCCCGCCCGTCGGTGCTTCGTACCTTCACGTCGTGCGCGGAGCGGTAGTGGTCCAAGGTGCCCGCGTGTTCGACGGACAGGTCGCGCAGCTGTCCGCCGTACCCGTCGGTGGGGTAGCCGCGCTCCCTCATCAAGCGGGACACCAGCTCGTCCGCCTCGGCCACGGAGCCGTCCGGCCGGTCCACGAAGTGTTCCTGGACCGTGGTCCACTCATCGGCGTACTGGCGGCGCCGCTCGGCGGGGAGCTCCTTGATCTCCAGCTGGTCGTGCCGCTGCTCCCGGGCACGCAGCTCGCGCTCAGCGGCCAGTGCGCCGCCCTTCTCCTCGACGGTCCGCTCGTACTCCGGCCCGAAGCGGTCGCGCAGGTGGCGTCGGCGCGCCAGCATGGCGAAGGTCAGGGCCAGGGCCACGAGCACGACAGCGGCCGCAACGATGATCACTATGAGTGTGGTGGTAGACATGTGCCGCCTCCATCGAGCCGTTCCACAAGGTCGTCGCCCCCTGCGGCTACCCGCTGGGAGAAGGGGAAACCCCTGCCCCGCATGTGCCGGAGGCATCGACGCCGCCGCCTGCCGTTCGCCGGGCGGACGGTTCAGCCGACCGCCACCGGGCAGGCGCCGGGTATGACGTTGGAGCATCCGGCCGAAAAGGACAGATCGGGGCTCGGCCCCTTCGAGAAACTGGCAGAACTCGCGTCCAATTTCACGAGTTCGGCGCTCTTCTCCTTCCTGTGCGTCCTCCTGGTGGGGGGCTTCATCACCGTCCACCTCTTGCACCTGCCGATGGAATGGCAGCACCTCGCCGGTGACGCCATGGCCGCGGTGTCCCTGCTGCTGCTCGCCCTGCTCAAGAACTCCGAACGCCGGGCCGAGCACGCGATCCTGCGCAAGTTGGACGCCATCGCCAACGCGCTGCTGGAGGAGCAGTCGGGTGCGTCGCACAAGGCCCGCCAGGACCTGGAGGAGGCCGTCGGGATCGAGGAGAAGGAGTAGGGCGGGGGGTGATGTACTCGCGCAACTGCCGGAGCCAGCCGTGCTGTTCACAGGGGTGACGCGCACGGCCGCTCAGCCGGAGCCTGCCTCCGACCCGTCCGGGGCGAGGTGGTACACGGCGAAGGCCCGGTCGATGACGGGCATGGCGACGTTGCGGACCCTGATCCCGCCCGCGGTCATCCCGTGTTCGGTGCCGAGGTGGGCGTGGCCGTGGACGGCCAGGTCGGCGCCCTGTTCGTCCATCGCCTCGGCGAGGAGGTAGCTGCCGAGGAAGGGGTAGATCTCCCGCGGCTCCCCCGCCAGGGTGTCGGGGACGGGCGCGAAGTGCGTCAGCGCGATGCGCAGCGCGCAATCGGCCGCGCGGAGCTCGGCGAGCGCCCGCCCGAGGCCCTCCGCGCAGCTGCGGGTGTAGCGGATGAACGCCTTCATCTCCGGTTCGCCGAACTCGCTGCCGCTGCCCCCGGCGAAGCCTCCGCAGAAGCCCTTGGTCCCCGCGACGCCCACGGTCGTACCGGCGAGGCGGAGGGTGACCCCCTCGCCCTCCAGGACGTGGACGCCCGCCGCCCTCAGTTCCCGGGTGACGGCCTCCTGCTGGTCGCTCTGGTAGTCGTGGTTCCCGAGGACCGCGACGACGGGCACAGGCAGCCCGGCGACCTCCGCGGCAACGACGCGGGCCTCCGCCGCGGTGCCGTGCCGGGT
This sequence comes from Streptomyces sp. NPDC006450, assembly GCF_040612195.1. Taxonomy (NCBI): domain Bacteria; kingdom Bacillati; phylum Actinomycetota; class Actinomycetes; order Kitasatosporales; family Streptomycetaceae; genus Streptomyces; species Streptomyces sp. NPDC006450. The sequence goes on from NZ_JBEXPT010000227.1 coordinate 2,607, forward strand.
GAGGTCCCCGGCCAGCAGCAGTACGTCCGCGCAGGCGCCGAGGGTGTCGAAGGCGGGCCGGAGCAGCCCGGCGCTGTCCGGGCCGAGGTGGATGTCCCCGACGGCCGCCACGCGGATCACGGCAGGTCCTCGGAATGGTCGGGCGGCCGGGGACGGCTCACGGTGAGGTCCTCGTACCAGTCGAGGCCCGCCAGCTCCTCCCCCACGATGCGCAGGACTGCCGCCCGGCACTGTTCGTCGGGCACACGGCCCCGGACCACGGCGCGGGCGCCGTGCGTTTCCACGTGCACGCCCAGTTCGGCGGTCTCCTCGCGCGCCAGCCGGTCGAGCAGGTGCTCGATGCGGTATTCGGTGATCCCGGTGTCGGTCACGTCGCCTCCTCGCTCTCGTCGGGCCCCGCGGGGCGGCGGTCGATGACCTGGAGTCGTGCGAGCAGGTAGAGGAAGGCGTCCGAGAGCGGGGTGGCGCGGTGGTCGCGGTCCAGGCGGTCCCAGTCGATCTGTTCGCGCAGCATGCGGGCCATGGGCAGCAGATCGCCGAAATCGCAGTAGTGCTCGCAGAGCGCCACGAGCCGGCTTTCCATGAGGTCGGTGGGCGAGAGGACCGGCATCCACACCGAGTCCACCGACTTCACACAGGCCCGCCCGAGCAGCTCCGTACTGACCGGACGCCGTGCGAGCTCGAAGATGAGGTCGATCTCCTCCCCACCCGAGCGGCCCTTGACCAGCCAGTCCTCCGGGGCCCGGCGCATGTCGATGCCGCCGTCCTCCAAGGCCTCGATCGCCGCGTCGGCGTCCTCGGGCCGGACGCAGAAGTCCGTGTCGTGCTGGAACCGGGCCGGCAGGCCATGGGCGAAGGCGGCCACGCTGCCCGCGAGGGCGAAGGGTCTCCCCGTCCGCTTGAGCAGCGCCGCCACGTGCTTGGTGGTTTCCAGGATCGCCTGGGTGTGGTCCTCGGGCAGCGGAGCTTCGGACGGAGCCGGCGGGCTCAGCCCTCCGGGCGGGTCGGGAAGACCCGTCGAATTCGCCGGGGTGGTCTGGAGAACCATGGCGCCTCACTCGAACGGGGACGACGCGGCACTGCACCTGAGCATCTAACCGTCGTGGACCGTCGCAAACGCGCTGCTGGGCCCCAAACTGCGCGGACGCGGTCTCCGAGGGGGGCTGCTCGGGGCCCGGCCCGGCGGCGGCGCACTCCCCTGTTCGGCGCGGGTGCGGTGTGGCGGTGCGGACGGTGTGGAACACATCCCGCCGATCCCTTCCCGCCGAGCCGATCCCGTCCCGCCAAGCCGATCCCGTCCCGTCGAGCCGATCCTCCCTGTCGAGCCGATCCTCCCTGTCGAAAGGCCGCCCCATGCACTTCACCCTCCGCAAGGACCTCGGACTGCTTTCCCTGCGCCTCGCGGCAGGCGGCGTCCTGATGGCGCACGGCACGCAGAAGCTCTTCGGCTGGTTCGGCGGCGGCGGCATCGAGGGGACGGCGCAGGCGATGGAGCACATGGGTTTCACTCCGGGCAGGCGGAGCGCCATCGCCGCCGGGCTCGGCGATACTGGTGGCGGGGCCCTGCTCGCGCTG
>NZ_JBEXPT010000228.1:0-4071 GCF_040612195.1 Streptomyces sp. NPDC006450
CGCATCACCCTGGACCAGGACCTGATCCTGTACCTCTTCGGTACCCCCGGTCAGGACCGCTTCTGGTTCATGTGGGACGACCTCGTCCGCGGCGCGATCGGGGCGATCGTCCTGGTCGACACGCGGCGCCTGGCCGACTGCTTCCCGGCCGTCGACTACTTCGAGAACAGCGGCCTGCCGTTCGTCGTGGCGCTCAACGGCTTCGAGGGGCACCAGCCGTACACCCCGGAGGAGGTCCGCGAGGCCCTGCAGATCGGCCCGGACGCCCCCATCATCACCACCGACGCCCGCCACCGCGCGGACGCCAAGAGCGCGCTCATCACGCTCGTCGAGCACGCCCTCATGGCGCGGCTCAAGTAGGACTCCGCGCAACGAGGGCTTCACCGGCCGGTTTTGGGGGGCGGGCTGTGTCATGCGACACGGCCCGCCCCCTTCGTTCATAACGTTTCGACAGAGAATTGCCGGTAGTTGGCGACACGGTGCGTTCGGCCGGTGTCACTGCGCTCACAACTGGCCCCGTTTTTGCCGCAGGACGCTCTTTATGTCCGATTTACGTGGGACATAAGGCTCTAGGAACGGCCGATTTCAACTGTTTGGAACACGGCCGTTAACCGTGCTGGAATTCAACGAACTAGCTAGTAGCACCGCCGAGAGGTTGTTGGTCGAGTGAGGCGAAGCAACTCGAGCCCCGCGGATGAACCCGCGCGCGGCAACTTCACCCCGCCGCCGCGCGCGGCCGCGTCATCCTTTGACGTACCCGTGGAACCATCCGTGAGCGGCGGCAGCACCAGCAGGTTCTCGCCCCGCAACTGGCGCGTGCCGACCCGTCTGAACGCCATCCTGCTCGTCCCGGTCCTGGTCGGACTGGTCATGGGCGGTTTCCAGGTGAAGGGGTCCATCGACACCTGGGACGAGGCCAAGGACGCCGAGAAGACCGCCGTCATCGTCCAGGCCGCCGCCGAGTACGGCCAGGCGCTCCTGAACGAGCGCGACCTGACGGCCGAGGCCCTGCTGAAGGGCCAGCGCGATTCCGAGCCCGTACTGAAGGCGTACTCCGCCACCGACGCGGCCAAGGCCAAGTTCGCCGACGTCGCCAAGGACCTGCCCGAGGGCCAGGGCCTGGAGCGCCGCCTCGAGCTCTTCCGCCAGGAGGAGCCGAAGCTGGAGCAGGTCCGTAAGACGGCCTACCTGGCGCAGCTCGAGACGCCGAAGAAGGCCCTCCCGAAGGCGATGGGCCCGATTCCGACCGAAGAGGGGTACGTGCTGGTCCAGCACTACCTCATGCAGTTCTCCAACGAGCTGGGCCTCGGCACCGGCAACGTGACCTCGTACGGCCGCATGGTCTACGCGCTCGAACTGTCCAAGGCCGCGAACTCGCTGCAGCGCTCGGTCGGCACGCACCTGCTGGTGCGCCCGAGCGAGAACGAGGACATCCGCAAGGCCCAGCTCGTCGCCTTCTCCTCGTACGCGTACCTCGAAGAGATCGCCATCGGCGAGTACGTCGCCGCCGGCACCGACGAGGACGTCGCGCGCCTCAGGGAGATCATGGGCGCGAAGTCCCAGGAGGGCGCCGCCAAGCTCGCCGCCGCCAAGCAGGCGGCCGAGCAGGCGGGCACCGTCTTCCGCGCGCCTCCGGTGGTCAACGATTCCGCGCTCACCGGCATGACCGAGGCGATAGCCAGCGGCACGAAGCCGGCCGCCCTCGCCCAGGGCGGTACCACCCCCCAGGCCTGGCAGGCCGCGGCCACCGCCAAGTTCGACGGTTACGCCGAGCTCGAGAAGGAACTCCTCGCCAAGGCCCTCAAGGACGCCGGAACCGTCTCCGACGAGGCCCGCAACGACGCCATCCTGACCGGCGCCATCGTGGTCGTGGCCCTGCTCGCCGCCTTCATCCTGGCCGGCCTCATGGCCCGCCAGATGGGCAAGGCGATGCGCCGCCTGCGCGGAGCCGCCTTCGACATCGCCGAGCAGCGCCTGCCGATGCTCGTCGACCAGCTCTCGCGCACCGACCCGGGCAAGGTCGACACCCGTGTGGTGCCGATCCCGATCGACTCCCAGGACGAGATCGGCGAGGTCGCCCGCGCCTTCGACCAGGTCCACCGGGAAGCCGTCCGGCTCGCCGCCGAGCAGGCCCTCCTGCGGGGCAACGTCAACGCGATCTTCACGAACCTCTCCATGCGCAACCAGTCGCTGATCGAGGGCCAGCTGAGCCTGATCACCGAGCTGGAGAACAACGAGGCCGACCCGGACCAGCTGGAGAACCTCTTCCGCCTGGACCACCTGGCCACCCGCATGCGCCGCAACGGCGAGAACCTCCTCATCCTCGCGGGCGAGGAGCCGGGCCGCCGCTGGGACCAGCCGGTCCCCCTCGTCGACGTCCTGCGCGCCGCCTCCTCCGAGGTGGAGCAGTACGAGCGCGTCGAGCTCTCGGGCGTCTCCGAGGCCGAGATCCACGGCCAGGCCGTGACCGACCTCGTGCACCTGCTCGCCGAGCTGCTGGAGAACGCCACCACCTTCTCCTCCCCCCAGACCAAGGTCCGGGTCAACGCGACGCGTCTGCCCGACGGCCGGGTGATGGTCGAGATCCACGACAAGGGAATCGGCCTGACGGCCGAGGACTTCGCGGACATCAACCACAAGCTGGCCAACCCGCCGACCGTGGACGCCGCGATCTCGCAGCGCATGGGTCTGTTCGTGGTCGGCCGGCTGGCCGACCGGCACGGCATCCGCGTCCAGCTGCGCCCCTCGGGCGAGGCGGCCGGCACCACCTCGCTGGTCATGCTCCCCGACGCCATCACCCACGGTGGCGGTGGCGAGGAGATCCCGGCGGACGACTTCACGGTCTCCTCGATGATCCCGCGCCAGCAGACCCAGCAGCCGGCCGCGCTGCGCACGGCCGCCGAGCTCGGCTTCGACGACTCCCGCTACGAGGTCCACCGGGCCGACCAGCCGGGCTACGAAGAGGCCGCCGCCGACCCGGTCGGCCGGTCCCTGGGCCGTGAGGAGCGCCGGGCCGCGCTGGAGGCGCAGGTCGGCTACCCGCAGGCGCAGCCCCAGTCGCAGGCGCAGTACGACGAGCCCGCGGCGCAGTATCCGGAACCGCAGCCGGAGCACGCGTACCAGCCGTACCAGGGTTACGAGCAGCAGCCCGCGCAGGGCTACGACCTCGGTTACGAATCCGCTCAGGCCGGGCAGGGATACGACGCGTACACCCAGCAGGATTACGCGTATCCGGAACCCGAGTACACGGATCAGCGACAGGAACTCCCGGCCTACGACGGCGGGTACGATTCCCCCTCCACAGCGGCGGAGTGGCCCCAGCAGAACACCTACTCGGGCTCCTACCAGCAGGATTACGGGACCGAATCGGAATCACCGGCCGCTCCCGAACCGGCTCCGGAGCGCGTAGGCTTCGACCGTCCGGGCGCCACTGCCGACGCCGGCCACCAGGTGACCGGGGCGGGCCTGCCGCGACGCGGCAGCCAGCCGCAGCAGCGGCCGGGACAGCAGGAAACGGAGTCCTCCGGATCCCTCTTCGAGCAGCGGCCGCAGCGTCAGCAGCAGCCCGCGGCACCGGAGCGGGCCACCGGAGAAACGGAAGGCCCCGCCGACTGGCGCTCGAACAACGACGAGCGCTGGCAGCAGGCCGCCAAGCTCCGTGAGCCGAAGGCGGGCGGGGTCACCCCGTCCGGTCTCCCTCGGCGGGTGCCCAAGGCCAACCTGGTCGAGGGCGCTGCGGAGACGACGCCGCAGGGAGGCCCCGAGGTCTCCCGGGCCCCGGAGGACATCCGTGGCAGGTTGAGCAACCTGCGACGCGGTGTCCAGCAGGGCCGCAACGCGGGATCCGAGCAGTCAAGTAACAGCTATGACCAGGAGCGTTAGTGTGAGCGCGATGAGCCAGGCGGCGCAGAACCTGAACTGGTTGATCACCAACTTCGTGGACAACACCCCAGGGGTGTCCCACACGGTTGTGGTATCCGCCGACGGCCTCCTTCTGGCCATGTCCGAGGGCTTCCCCCGCGACCGGGCCGACCAGCTCGCCGCGGTGGCCTCCGGGCTGACCTCCCTCAC
>NZ_JBEXPT010000229.1:0-4061 GCF_040612195.1 Streptomyces sp. NPDC006450
GGCGGGGCTGGACGGATCCAGCCCCGCCGGCGTTTGAGGCGGTCCTTCAGCCCGTCCGGCGTTCGAGGACCGGGGCCGGGCGGGCCCGGGGACGGTGGAAGGGCGGGTAGGGGACTTCGCCCCGCAGGCGGGGGGCCGCTCCGGGCTGCGGGCTAGACGACCGCGCCCCGACCGGGGTCGTCGTCATCGTCCTCGCCCGTCGACATCCGCGCGACCAGCGTGGCGAAGCCGCCGAGGAAGCCGCCGACGCCCAGCGTCGTCAGCCACCAGGTCATCTCCCACTGGAGCAGCACCGCCAGGAGCAGCAGGACCGGTCCGCCCACCACCGCCAGCCAGGCGAACTTCGACGTCGCGTCCGCCTCCGGCAGCTCGGGCTCCGGGGGGACGAAGTGGCCCTCGTCCTTCGCGGTCTCGGGGGAGTCGTCGGGGTCGGCCAGGGAGTGGTCCCGCGGACCCGCTCCGCCCACGCCCGGGGCGAACACCACCGAGCTGCCCAGAGCCGCCGGAGACGGCGGCTCCGGGTCGGCCGGGCCGGTCGGGCCGGCCGGGTCGGCCGACGGCGCCGGGGTGGCCGGTTTCACGTCCTCCTCCGGCAGGAGGAGGTTCTCGATCGGCCGGAACGGTCTCGCGCCCGGCGGGTCCGCGGGCTCCTGGCCGTAGCCGGCCACGATCGCCGCCCACGCCGCTTCCTCATCCAGCGGGGGAACACCCCCGGAGGACTCCTCGTGCTCAGCCACCGCTGGCCGCCCCCTCCCTGCCCAAGCTCTCCGACAGCCGCCCGACGAACGCGTAGCTGTCCGCGAAGATCCGCTCCGCGTCATGGTCCAACGTCGCGACGTGGTAACTCTGTTCCAGCAGCGTCTCGGTGACGTCCGTGGAGGACACCCGCGCCAGGATCCGCGTCGAGTCCGCCGGCCGCACCACGTGGTCCTGCGGGCTGTGCAGCAGCAGCAGCGGCTGTGTCACCTGCGGCAGTTCGGTGTCCAGCATCTGCAGGAACTTCCGCAGCGAGTGCGCGGCCCGGGTCGGGACCCGGTCGTAGCCGACCTCCTCCGCTCCCGGCTTGGCGATGTCACTCGCGATGCCCGGCGTCGACCGGACGAAGTGCTTGACCACCGGCAGGGCCACGGCCTTCGGGTCGTGGATCTTGTTGACCGGGTTGACGAGGACGATCCCGCTGATGCTGTCCCCGTGCTTCGCCGCCAGCCGCAGCGTCAGCGCGCCGCCCATCGACAGCCCGAAGACGAACACCTGATCACAGCTGTCGAGCAGCTCCCGCAGCGCGCGGTCCACCTCGGCGTACCAGTCCTGCCAGCCGGTGAGCTGCATGTCCTGCCAGCGCGTCCCGTGCCCGGGGAGCAGGGGCAGCGACACCGTCAGTCCCCGCGAGGCCAGATGCTCGGCCCAGGGCCGCATCGACTGGGGGGAACCGGTGAAGCCGTGGCAGAGGAGGACACCGACCTTTCCGCCCTCGTGGCGGAACGGCTCGGCTCCAGGGAGGACGGGCACCAGGGTCTCCTTCGAGGGGGGTGGGGGGTGCGTAGCGCTGTGTGACTTCACCGTACGCGAAGGGGGTGACACCGACCAGGGTCGTCGGACGGCTGCGGGTGCGGCCACGGGATATGGTCTGTTCGACAGACACAGGAAGGCTTTCGAGTTGATCTACGGCGCAATGAAGTTCTCGATCGGCGGTTCTCTGAAGCTCGCCTTCAGGCCGTGGGTGGAGGGCCTCGAGAACATTCCCGCAGAGGGGCCGGCGATCCTCGCGAGCAACCACCTGTCCTTCTCCGACTCCTTCTTCCTCCCGGCCGTGCTGGACCGGAAGGTGACCTTCATCGCGAAGGCGGAGTACTTCACCTCCCCCGGTGTCAAGGGCAAGCTGACGGCCGCCTTCTTCAAGGGCGTCGGCCAGCTCCCGGTGGACCGATCGGGTGCGCGCGGGGCCGGCGAGGCCGCCATCAAGAGCGGCATCGACGTCATCGAGCGCGGAGAGCTGTTCGGTATCTACCCCGAGGGGACGCGTTCACCCGACGGCCGGCTGTACCGCGGCAAGCCCGGTGGTCTGGCCCGGGTGGCGCTGGCCACCGGTGCGCCCGTGATCCCCGTCGCGATGATCGACACGGAGAAGATCCAGCCGCCCGGCAAGGTGGTGCCGAAGCTGATGCGCCCGGGCATCCGGATCGGCAAGCCGATCGACTTCAGCCGCTACCACGGCATGGACGGGGACCGCTTCATCCTCCGCTCGGTGACCGACGAGGTCATGTACGAGATCATGAAGCTCTCCGGCCAGGAGTACGTCGACATCTACGCGACGGCCGCCAAGCGCCAGATCGCCGACGCGGAGAAGGCCGCCGCCAGGAGCGAGAAGGCCGAGAGCGCGGCGAAGGCCGAGAGCGCGGAGAAGTCCGACCCGGCCGCCGCGGCCGGCGACAAGTAGCAGCACACGGGCGGGACCGCCCGTACGGGGTGGGGGAGATGGCGAAGCGCGAGCGCGTCGTACGCATGTCGGTCGAGCAGCCGCTGTGGCGTGCCCTGACGGCCTATCGGCTGATCACCACGGTCTACGCCGCGCTGCTGTTCGCCTCCGCCTACAAGCAGTTCGACCGCCCCTGGATCGCCGCGTCCTACCTCGCCCTCCTCGCGGGCTGGACCCTGGTCACCCTCCCCAAGGTGGCGAACGCCGCCAGTTGCACCAAGCGGTTCCTGGGGGCCGACCTCACCGTCGCCTGCATCGGGATCCTGCTGACCCCGCTCGCGGACACGCACGCGCGGATCGTGGACGGCGGCCCCACGCTCCCCTCCATATGGACCGCGGGCTCCGTCCTCGCCTTCGCCATCAAGGGCGGCTGGCGCTGGGCCTGTTTCGCCTCCAGCTTCGTCGCCGCCGCCAACCTCGTCCAGCGCGGCGAGCCCACCCGGGACACCCTGCACAACGTGCTGCTGGTCTGGGTGGCCTCCATCGCCATCGGCTACGTCGTCGAGGTCGCCCGGGCCAGTGAGGCCACCCTGGCCCGCGCCCTGGAGATCGAGGCCGCCACGCGCGAGCGCGAACGCCTCGCCCGCGACATCCACGACGGGGTCCTCCAGGTCCTCGCGATGGTCCAGCGGCGCGGCACCGAACTGGGCGGGGAGGCCGCCGAGCTGGGCCGGATGGCGGGGGAACAGGAGGTCGCGCTGCGCACCCTGGTCTCCAGCGGGCTGGCCCGCCCCTCCCGGATCTCCCGCGACGAGGCGCACGGCGCGCTCGTGGCCGCCTTCGAGGTGGAGGAACCCGGCGCCGACGAGGGCGAGCTGGATCTGCGGACCCTGCTCGCCCCGCACGCGGGCTCGCGGGTGAGCTTCGCCGAACCGGGCACCCCGGTGCCCTTGCCGGTGCCCGCGGCGCGGGAGCTGGCCGCCGCGGTCGGGGCCGCCCTCGACAACGTGCGCAAGCACGCGGGCGAGGGAGCCAGTGCCTGGATCCTGGTCGAGGACTGGGGCGACGAGGTGATCGTGACCGTCCGCGACGACGGCCCGGGCATCCCGGCCGGCCGGCTCGACCAGGCCGAGGGCGAGGGCCGGATGGGAGTGGCCCTGTCCATCCGGGGCCGGCTCCGTGACCTCGGCGGCAGCGCCGAGCTGGTGTCCGTCCCGGGGCAGGGCACCGAAGTGGAACTGAAAGTACCGAGGGGGAGCACCCAGTGAACGAGTCGAGCGAGTCGAGCGGGCAGAACGGGCCGGGCGGGCCGAACGGCCTGGCCGGAATCAAGGTCATGGTCGTGGACGACCACCCGATGTGGCGGGACGCGGTCGCCCGCGACCTGTCCGCCGCCGGTTTCGACCTGGTGGCCACCGCGGGCGACGGACCCGAGGCCGTCCGCCGGGCCCGCGCGGCGGCCCCGCACGTCCTGGTCCTCGACCTCAACCTGCCCGGCATGCCCGGGGTCCAGGTCTGCAAGGAGCTGGTCGGCGCCAACCCGGCGCTGCGGGTCCTCGTGCTCTCCGCGAGCGGAGAGCACGCCCACGTCCGGGAAGCGGGGTATTCCGGCGCGACCCGGGACCAGCAGGAGGCCCCGGGCGGC
>NZ_JBEXPT010000230.1:0-4024 GCF_040612195.1 Streptomyces sp. NPDC006450
GGCACGCCGAACGCCGGCCACGCGCCTCCTACCTGAGCGCGTACATGCGGATGACCACGACGTCCTCCCCCTCGGGGCGGGCGAGGCCGACGAAGACCGTCTCCGCCAGCCAGCGATGGGCGGGCGCGTCCGTACGGAAGACCGGCGAGGTCCGGTAGTAGTGGCCTGCCTCCGAAACCTGCAGGTCCCCGTCGAACTGGTCCGGACTGCCGGCGTCGGGCCGGTAGAAGCCGCGGTTGACGATGTCGATCACGGCGCCGTCGTCGGTGCGGAGCAGGTAGCGGGCCTCCAGTTCGCAGACCTCTCCGCGCGTGCTGCTCCAGTCGCCTCCACCGGGCAGGACTTCCCCGCGCAGCAGGGGGCCGTCCACGCTGCCGCCGACGATGGGGGTGAACTCGGTGACCTCGCCGTCACCGTGGCCGATGTGGAGCGTCTCCGTCACCTTGGCGCGGATCTCGAACGCGAAGTCGAGGGCGGGTGTGAAGGGCATGTGGGTTCTCCGGTTCCGGGAGCGGGGCGGCATGTGCGTGCTCCGCGAGTCGAGGGCGGGCGAAGGTGGCGATCGATCGGACGTCGCCCGCGGAGGGCGGTGCGGCGACCGCGGACGCATGTCGTCACCGCTGGTCAGCGGGACGCCTGCTGCCGAAGTGCGCCGTACGGGCCGCGGCCGGGTCCGGTGAGATCGCCGGGCCTTGCTCTTGACGCACTAGCTGACCAGATGCAAGCGTGACATGCAACAACGTTATATGACGTTCGTTTACGACGACGCGTCGGCGTTCCTCGCCCCTCGCGAGCGTCCCTCCTCCTCCCTCACTCCTCCCGGCAAGGAGCATCAGCCATGGCTGCGAACAAAACGGTGCTGACGGTGCTCACCAGCGTGAGTCTGCTGGCCGCCACGGCCTGCACCGCCTCGTCGGACGGCGGCGGCACGACGCCCCGGACCGAAGGCCTCACCGCCACCACCACGCCCGGGAACGCCGAGATGGACCGCGTGACCTGGGCACTTCCCTACGGGGAGCCGACGACCCTGGACCCCGCCAAAGTGGGCGACTACTCGCCCCAGACGGTCGAGGCGAACCTCTGCGACACGCTGACCCGCATGAACGCGGACTTCTCCCTCGGTCCCGGGCTCGCCCGGAAGGTCACCTGGACCGACGACCGCACCCTGGTGCTCGACCTGCGCTCCGACGTCAGGTTCTGGGACGGCTCCCTCATGACGCCGCAGGACGTCATCCACAGCCTGGAGCGCCAGAGGGACCCGAAGACGCAGGGTCTGTACGGGAACTTCCTGGCGGCCGTGACATCGATCAAGGCCACGGGCCCGCACCAGGTGACCCTGCTGACCAAGACGTACGACCAGACGCTCCCCAAGGCGCTCTCCACCTCGTTCGGCGCGGTGAACCAGAAGGCGTACGCCGAGCAGGCCGGCCCCGCCTACGGCACCGCCCAGGGCGGCCTCATGTGTACGGGACCGTTCGAGCTGGGCTCCTGGAAGTCCGGAAGCAGCATCACGCTCGAGCGCAACACGTCCTACTGGGACCCCGGGCTGAAGCCGAAAGTGCACCAGCTCGTCTTCCAGTTCATCACCAACAGCAACACACTGACCAGCGCACTTCTCTCAGGCGAGGTGGACGGCACCTACGAGCTGCCGCCCAGCAGCGCCACCGCGCTGGCCAAGGCCGACAGCGGCACGATCCACCTCGGCCCCTCGACACAGAACGTGTTGCTCATTCCCGGGAACGCGGACTCTCCCGCCGCCGACCGCCGCCGTCTGGACGCGCTGTCGCACGTCATCGACCGCGACGCGCTGATCAGACACGTCTTCGGCGGCGACGCGGCCCCGCTGAAGTCGCTCGTCCCGCCGCTCACCTGGCACGGGGACAAGGCCGCCGCCCGGTTCGACGCCGCGTACGCAACGCTGCCCTCCGTCGCGAAGCCGGACCTGGCACAGGCCAAGAAGCTGGCCGAACAGGCCGGCCCGCTCTCCCGCCCCCTCGTGGCCGCCATTCCCGCCGGTGACCAGCGCGGACTTCAGGCACTGACGTTCATCCAGGCCGCGGCGAAGAAGATCGGAATGGACATCGAGATCAAGCAGCTCCAGCCGACCGAGATGTCCTCCCTGTTCTACGACCCCTCGGTCCGCAAGAACCTCGACCTCATCCTGACCTTCGGTTACGTCACCATGCCGGACCCCGCCTCCTACGTGGCCGAGATGGTGACTCCCCGTGGCATCTTCAACTGGACGAACTACGACAACCCCGACGTCACCCGACTGCTCGCCGAGGCCCGTACCTCCACCGACCCCGCAGCGTCGGCCGAGGCGTACTCCGAGGCCCAGGCCCTCTTCACCCCCACCGTCCCGGTGGTCTACCTGGCCACCACGCACGAACGGACGTTCATGAGCAAGCGTGTCAGCGGCGCACCGACGTCCTTCGCCTACATGGGCATGCCGTGGGCCGCTCACCTCGGTGGAACCGGCAAGTGACCTTCAAGCCCTCACCCAAGGAGACGACGATGACCGACACCACTGGCGACAGGCCGCTGTGGGACCGCACTGCCGGCGAGCTGGCCGCCGGGATCCGCGCGAAGACCTTCTCCGCGACCGAGGTCGCCCGGGCGTTCCTCGACCGCATCGACGACACCAACCCGATGCTCAACGCCCTCGTGGACATCCGGCCCGAGGAAGCACTCGCGCAGGCCGCCGACGCTGACGCGGCGGTCGCCGCCGGCAAGGACCTCGCGCCCCTGCACGGCGTCCCCGTCTCCACCAAGATCAACACCTCCCAGCGCGGATACGCCAGCTCGCACGGCATCCCGGCCTGGGCCGGAGCCGTCGCGGAGGAGGACGCGGCCTGCATCGCCGCGCTGCGCGATGCCGGCGCGACGCTGCTCGGCCGCAGCAACAGTCCCGCCTTCGCCGTCCGCTGGTTCACCGGCAACGACCTGCACGGCACGACGCTCAACCCGTGGCACAGCGGCCACACCCCCGGCGGGTCCTCCGGCGGCGCCGCCGCCGCGGTCGCCGCCGGGATGACCCCGATCGCACAGGGCAATGACATCGGCGGGTCCGTCCGCTTCCCGGCCTACTGCTGCGGCGCGGTCGGCCTGCGCCCCACGATGGGACTCGTCTCCGGCGTGGAGCCGCGCGGGGCGGAAGAGTTCGACAGCCCCATGTCCTTCCAGACGATGGCCGTCCACGGACCGCTCGGCTGGACCGTCGACGACGTCCGGCTCGGGCTGCACGCCATGGTGACGCCGGACCTCACCGACCCCGTCGGACTTCCGGTGCGCCCGCCCCTGGGCGAGCCCGGCCGGGTCAAGGTCGGCCTCGTCCGCGGCGTCGCCATGGCCAAGCCCCACGCCTCCGTGAACGCCGCCCTGGACGACGCTGCCCGGTGGCTGAGCGAGGCCGGGCACGAGGTGGAGGAAATCGAGCTCCCCCTCCTCGGAGAGGCGGCCCGGCTGTGGTCGCTTCTGCTGTACCAGGAGCTGCGCACGATGATGTCCGAGATCGAGCGCTTCGGCGACGACACGGTACGCATCTCGCTGGCGTCCTCCTTCGCCGCTGCCGCGGAGACCTGGGGCCAGCACCCCACCCTCGACACGTACATCAAGGGATACGCCCGTCGCGGCACCCTCATCAGCCGTCTCCAGCAGTACCTGGGCCAGGACCGGATCCTCCTGACGCCGGTCTGTGCCGAGCCGCCGTTCGAGCAGGACGCCGACCTCGCCGGCGACGCCCGGGTGAGCGAACTGCTGGCCGCGCAATGGCCCATGCAGGCGGTCCCGGTGCTCGGATTCCCCGCCATGTCCGTGCCGACCGGAATCCGTGACGGGCTGCCCTCGGGCGTGCAGCTGATCGGCGGCCGGTTCCAGGAAGACCTGCTGCTCCACGTCGCCACGGCGATCGAGAACCGGGCCACCCGTACCCGGCCCACCCTCTCCCGGGCGCAGGCGCAGACCGGCTGACCGCCCGCTCCGCAGCCCGTCGACGGTGTGCCCCGGCAGTCTCCGAACTGCCGGG
>NZ_JBEXPT010000231.1:0-3998 GCF_040612195.1 Streptomyces sp. NPDC006450
CGGGCTCCCGGCCGGGGCGCTGGGGCGCGCGGGCGGGCTGAGCCCCGCGCAGGCGGGTCACCTGGGCGGCGATGACGGCGGCGGCCTCGTCGAGGCCGAGCTCGTCGGTCACGGTGAGCAGCGCGGCGAGGTGCCCGGCGAGCTGGATGTCCAGGGCTTCGGCGCGGCTGCTGCGGGGGTAGTCGCTGCGGTGGGCGCCCATGCGGGGGTCGACCGCCTTGGTGCGAATCGGCTCGTACATGGGGTGCCTCCTGCGTGGTCAGGGGACCATCCTACATTGGATCCGTTCTAAAGTTGAGTTGAATCCTGGTCGCGTGTGATCGTGCCCGTCGGCTTGAATGCGTCTTGTGACGGCCGCGGGACGGCCAGCACTCTTCTTCTTTCGGTACCCGCAGGTGGGGAGTCCTCGCGGGCCGGCGTACGTGAACTACGGGGTGGGCGGCAGTGGCTGGAACGAGTGCGGCGGCGGATGCGACCGATGCGTCGGGCATATCCGCGGTCGAGGCAGTGGTGCGGAGCGATGCGGCGCTCCTGGAGGACGATCTGGCGGCCTTCCTCGCCTCCCTGACCAGCGCGCCCCCGGGGGCATCCGCACCCGAATCGGTGTACGGGGCGGCGCTGGGGCGCTCCCTGTACGCGCCGGTCGCCGACGCCGTCGGCTCGAAGGTGGGCCAGGAGGCCCTGGTACCCGCCGCGGGGGCGCCCGCGGGCCGTGCCCCGCTGCGCCCTTCGATGGTGTTCTGGGCCTACCGCAACTACCGGGGCTTCCCCGGCCGGACCGGCGAGGAGGCCTCCGCCGCGGACCTGGCCGCGGTCCGCCGCGCGGCGGTGGCGGTGCGCGTGCTGCTGAAGGCCGCCGTCGCCCTCGACGACATCCAGGACGGCAGCGGCATCCGCTACGGCGAGCCCGCCCTCCACGTCACCCACGGCATCCCGCTCGCCCTCAACACGGGCTCCCTGCTGATCACCGCGGCCCTGGAGCACGCGGCCGAGCCGGCCGTCGTACGGAGCCTGCTGCGGTCCGTCGGCCGGGGCCTCACCGGCCAGGCCGTCGACGTCTCCACGCGCACCGCGCTCACGCGCGCCGAACTCGTGGCCGCGCCGCTCGCCGAGCGGGTGGCCTTCTGGGAGTCGATGGCCGCGCTCAAGACGGGCACGCTGTTCCGGATGCCCCTGGACGCGGCGGTGGCGGCCCTGGGCGTCGTGGAGGACGAGCGGCGGGTCCTGGACGAGGCGATGCGCAACCTCGGACTGGCCAGCCAGCTGTTCAACGACCTGACCGACTTCGTGCCCGGGTTCGGCGGCCGCACCACCCACGAGGACTTCGGTCAGCTGAGCAACCGGGTCTTCCTCGAACTGCTCGACTCCGCGCCCGCCGGCGCGCGCGCCTCGGGCGAGCTCGTCGGAGCGCGGCTGAAGGAGTTCGTGCTCGGCCATCCGGACCTGCGGGAGACGCTCCTCCTCCTCGCCGCCGAGGCCGTGGAGCGCAAGCGCGCGGCGATGGAGGCGGTGCGCGGCGTGTGCCGTTGCGAGCGGAGCGCGCGGTACTTCGACGTGACGATCGACCGCAAGGGACACCTCGTCGACCGGCTGCACGCGACGCTCCTGAAGGGGGAGGGCGCATGAGCCCCAGGGCCTGCCACACGATGGTCGAGCGCATCCGGGCGGGCACCCGCACCTGGCACGAGGACCTGGAGGGCACGCCCTTCGCCGTCGCGATGCTCGCCGGGACGCTCCCGCTCGACCGGTACGTCGACCAGCTCGCCGCCTACCGCGTGGTCCTGAAGGCGCTGGAGGAGGAACTCTCCCGCGCCACGCGCCCCTGCGTCGCCTCGGTGTGGTCGGCGGACCTGGTCAAGCTCCCCCTCATCGACCGCGACCTGATGTATTTCGCCGAGGACGGCGTGTTCCCGGCGTCCGTCGCGGCCGCCCCGGCGCAGGCCTTCGCGCGGGAGATCCGCGCCGCCGCGGCCTCGGACCCCCTGGCACTGCTCGGGTTCCTCTACGTACTGGAGGGCTCCACGATGGGCGGCATGATCCTGCGCCGGTACGTCGCCGAGGCCTACCGGCTGCGGGACACGGACGGCGTGGCCTATTACGCCAGCGGCGACCGCGAGCGCTGGGCCCGCTTCACGGCGCGCCTGAACGAGGCGCTCCCCGGCCCGGGCGGGCAGGACGGCGTGATCACCGCCGTCGGGCGCGCCTACCACCACATCATCGCGATCACCGCGGCGCTGTCGACCGGACTGGCCGCCGCCCCGTAGAACGGCGCGGCCCCCGTGGGCGCCCGTACGCACGGGTCCGCTCACGGGGGCCGTCCACGCGTGCCCGGGGGGCCTACGGCTGGCTGTATCCGTCGAGGAAGTTGCCGATCCGGGTGACCGCGTCGGCGAGGTCCTTCGCGGCCGGCAGCGTCACGATCCGGAAGTGATCGGGCTCGGGCCAGTTGAAGCCCGTACCGTGCACGACCATGATCTTTTCCTCGCGCAGCAGGTCGAGGACCATCTGCCGGTCGTCCTTGATCTTGTAGACGGACGGGTCCAGCTTCGGGAACAGGTACAGCGCTCCCTTGGGCTTCACGCAGGTGATGCCGGGGATCTGCGTCAGCAGGTCGTACGCCGTGTCGCGCTGCTCCAGGATCCGCCCGCCGGGCAGCACCAGCTCGTCGATCGACTGCCGGCCGCCGAGCGCGGTGGCGATCGCGTGCTGCGAGGGCATGTTGGCGCAGAGCCGCATGTTCGCCAGGATCGTCAGGCCCTCGATGTACGACGAGGCGTGCTTCTTGGGCCCGCACACCGCCATCCAGCCGGACCGGTAGCCGGCGACGCGGTAGTTCTTGGAGAGCCCGTTGAAGGTGAGCGTCAGCAGGTCCGGCGCGATGGCGGCGGTGTTCGTGTGCGTGGCGCCGTCGTAGAGGATCCGGTCGTAGATCTCGTCCGAGCAGACGACCAGGTTGTGGCGGCGCGCGATGTCCGTGAGCCCGCGCAGCATCTCGTCGTCGTAGACGGCGCCGGTCGGGTTGTTCGGGTTGATGATCACGATCGCGCGGGTGCGGTCGGTGACCTTGCGCTCGATGTCGGCGAGGTCCGGCATCCAGTCGGCCTGCTCGTCGCAGCGGTAGTGCACGGCGGTCCCGCCGGCCAGGCTGACGGAGGCGGTCCACAGCGGGTAGTCCGGCGCCGGGACGAGCACCTCGTCGCCGTCGTCGAGCAGCGCCTGCATCGACATCTGGATCAGCTCGGAGACGCCGTTGCCGATGTAGATGTCCTCGACGTCCAGGTCGATGCCCTTGGTCTGGTAGTGCTGCATGACCGCGCGGCGCGCCGAGAGCAGCCCCTTCGCGTCCCCGTAGCCGTGGGCCGTGCCCAGGTTGCGGAGCATGTCCTCAAGGATCTCCGGCGGACACTCGAAGCCGAAGGCCGCGGGGTTGCCGGTGTTGAGCTTGAGGATGCGATGACCTGCTGCTTCGAGCCGCATCGCCTCTTCGAGCACGGGGCCGCGGATCTCGTAGCAGACATTGGCGAGTTTCGTTGACTGGATCACCTGCATGACGGGAGCTTACGGGTCCTGATGCGGCCGCGCTCCGCTATTCACCCCCGGGTGGAGGGAGGGACGGCGGACCGATATGTCCCCTTTCGCGCAAAGCTTGGGTACGGGCGCCACGAGCCCTTGGAAACCGGGGCCGGCCCCCCGCTCCGGCCTGCGGAATGGGTGGGCCGGGCGGAGGGGGCCGGAACGGTGTTGCGCTCGTCACCCTGCCGGGGTCCCGAGGTGTCCGCGGCGGTGGCGGTGACGGCCCTGGCGGGGGCCTGCCTGGTCACGGAGTGCGCCCGGCGGCGCGGGCTGTCGGCGGCAGGGGCCTGAGGACGCGAGAGCGGGCGTACGCGCGGAACGCGAAAAGGGGCGGGGGGGCCCCCGGCGGCGGGGGGGGCCCCCCCCCCCGGGGCGGGGGGGGGAGAACAGAAGAAAAAACGGGGGGTGGGGGGACAGATTGAGAC
>NZ_JBEXPT010000232.1:0-3893 GCF_040612195.1 Streptomyces sp. NPDC006450
TCCCGACCGTGGACGGGGCCATCGAGGCCGTCAAGGCCGTCATCGCCGGCGGCGCGGACGTGGTCGAGATCGGCCTCCCGCAGGACCACAGCACGCCGGGGTCGCCGGCGCGGGCGGCGGCAGGTCGCCAGGTGACGAGCTGTCCGCCCTGCAGGCTCAGACACGCCTGGCCGGCTCGCGGGTGGTCCACGACGAGGACGGGGAAGTCCGCGTACCTGCGGCGGGTGAGAGCCGGGGAGAGCTGCTCCTCGACGGGCAGGGCCCGGAACTTCTCGAAGATCTGATCCATGCCCCGACCCTCCTTCACGGCACGGGGGCGGTCAAATCCATGGGAGCTGGGGCGGCTTGTCCGTGGTCCGCGCTCTTCTCAGGGCCTGAGGCCGGGGCCCTTCTATTGCCTCGCTCCTCATCCACCCCCTGTTGCACGATGGCCCCATGAGCACCTCCCAGCAGCCCCCGCACCACTCCGCCCGGCCCGGTCGGGAAGCCGCGGCCCGGCTCCTCGCCTCGCTCGATCCGCTCGCCCACCGCGAGCGGATCCGCGCGGCCGTCGCCCATGTGCGCGCGCTGCCCCCGGTCGAGGTGCCCGACCTGCTCACGGAGCTCGCCGACCCCGGCCGGCACGTCCCGGACACCCGGGCCACCGCCCTGATCTGCGCCCGCGCCGTACCCTGCGACCCGGCCCACGGCGACCGGCTCACGGGCCTGCTCGTGGCGGGCCTCACCGACCCGCACGGGGCCGTACGCGCCCAAGCGCTCGCGGCGCTGCGCACCGGACGCATCCGTCCGACCCCGGACGTCCTGGTGGGCGACCGGGTCACGGCCGCGGCCCGGGAGGAACTCGTCGCCGCCCTGCACCGCACCCCGCCTGAACTCCCCGATGCCCTGATCGACTCCGTCCGCACCACCTGGGGCGACCGCGAGGCGGCGCGGCTGCTGCCCGCCTGCTCCCCCGCGGCCGTGCGGCGGCTGCTGCCCGAGCTCCGGCACGCCCTGCACTCCTGGCTGCCGTTGGCGCGCCGGGTGCCCGAGGTCGTGTACGAGACGATCGTCCGGGAGGCCGAGGCACAGACCCCTGCCGCCCGGAAGATCTGGTGGCTGGTGGTGGCCCACCGCCCCCTGACCGCGCTGGCGCGGGTCGACCCGGGCGCCGCTCTGGACCTGTTCGAGCGGGTCGGGCCCGAGCAGCTCCCGGCCTGGCTGGTCCCGTACCTGCCGGGGTTCATCGCCCACCGGCCCCGGCTCGCAGCGCGGTTGTGGGGGCAGGGCCGTCTCGTCCTCGGGGCGAGGACGCTGTCCCACAACGGCGCGCGCCGGTTCGCCGCCGCCGTCCCCGAGGAGGAACTCGTCGCGGCGGTCCGTGCGGCGTCCGCCCCCGCGCCGATGCTCGCGGCGCTCCTGCCGGCGCTCCCGCCGGGACGGCGCGGGGCGGTGCTCGACGCGGTCCGCGCCGAGGAGGGTTCCGCGCCCGCCTCCCCCGCCGGCTCCGAGACGGCGGTGCTCCCGCCCGGGCTGATGCGCGTGCTGCCCGCCCGGGACGCCGCGCCGTTCGCCCGCCACGCCGTCGACCGGGCGCGGACCCGGGGCGCCGCGCCGATCGAGCTGCTGGAGCTGCGGGCCTTCCTGCCCTACGAGGACGAGGCCGCCGCGCTCCGCAAGGACACCCGACGGGCCGACCCCGCCGAGCGCGCGGCCGCCTGGCGGGCGCTGGTGCACGCGGCGGCCCGGGCGCGGCGCCCGGAGGCGACGACCGAGGTGCTGACGGAGCTGGCCCGCCTGCGCTCCGAGCAGGACCCGGTGCGCCAGTCCGCCGTGGGCGCACTGGGCGCCCTGCCGACGCACACCTTCACGGCGGCGGCGGTACCGGCGCTGGAGCTGATCGCCTCGGACGTGCTCGCCGCGCGGGACCTCTCGTACGCCACCCTCGTGTCCCTCACCCATCTCGCGGGCCGCCTGCTGGACACGGCCGGGGACGGCGCGCGCCCTGCCGCGACGGCTCCCGGAGCCGATTCCGTGGCGCTGCCGGCGCTCGCCGCGTGGGCGGTTCGCACGCTGGCGCGCGCGGACGGTCCCGACCTGCCCGGCGGCGGGTTCGGCCGGTTCGTGACGCAGGCTCTGCGCAGGGATCCGCCGGCCGCCGCGGCCCGGGCGCTGCTCGACGCCGTGCGTCCCGTGGTGACGGAGTCCCTCGGCGCGGGAGATCCCGTCCCCGCGCTCTCCCTCGCCGAGTCCCTGTCGTCGGACCGTTGTTGGGAGCGGGCCGAGCCCTGGCTCGCGGAGATCGTGGAACGGATCGCGCTGACCGGCGCGCGCGGGCCTGCTGAACGCGCCTGCGCGCTGTGGCTGGCCGGTCCGCGTGCCGAGCGGGTCCGCGCCCTGCTGGCCGCGGACCCCTCCGCCGTCGTACTGCCCCGCGTGGTGGAGCTCGTGGCGCGACGGGCCGACGACCTGTTGCCGGCTCTCGCCTCCGCGCCCTTGGACTCGCCTCCCCACGGCCGGTTCCACGACCCGGCCCCGGCGGGGGGCGGGTCCCTGCGGCAGGTCCTTCCTCCGGTACGGGTGTACGCGCACCGGTGGACCGACGCCACGTGCGCGGCCGTGGCCGACTGGCTCTCGAACGGGCTGCGTGCCCGGGCTCATCCGGAGCGGTCGCCCGGCGACGAGCTCCTGCGCGAGCTCGCGGCGGTACCGGGCGGCGGTGGGCTGCCGGCGGTTCGGGAGGCCGCGCAGTCGGCGCACGTACCGACGGCCGAGGCGGCCCTGGCCGCGCTGCCCGGCGCCGACCGGCCCGGCCTGGTCCTGCCCGACCTGCTCGCGCGGGCCGACGGCGACCGGGCGCGCGTCGCCGTGTACGGGATCGGACGGGTCTGCGCGCACGTGCCGCCGCTGGAGATCGCGGAGCGGTTCCGCCCGGTGCTGGAGCGGGCGACGGGCACGAAGGTGACGAGCCGCAAGGAGATCGTCCGGCTGGCGGCCGACCGGCTGCCGGCGGCGCTCGCGGGCGAGTTGCTCGTAGCGGCGTTCTCGGCGCCGGGCCAGCACCGCGACGTACGGGCGGCGGCGGTGACGCGGGCGGCGCAGCTCGTCACGCTGGAGCCGGTGGCAGCGTGCCTTCGTACGTCCGCGCGGGCGGGTTCGCGGGCGGAACGGGAGGCGCTGCTGCGCGTGGACCCGCTCGCCCTCCCTGCGGCGGCGCGCGAGCCCTACGGGACGTTGGTGGCCGAGGTGTGCCGCCGCTTCCTCACGGAGGCGCACGCGCACACGCCCTCCCCCGCCGGCGGGGGCCCGGTCGAGGCGCCTGAGCGAGCTCCCGGCGACGCGGTCGGTGAGGGTCTCGACGCTCGGACGGTCGCCGAGGCCTGCCGGGTCCTGCACCGTTGGTCCCTCGTGGTGCCGTCCGCCGTGGATGCGGGCCTGCTGCCGCGTCTGGCGGTCGAGTCCCGGAGCCACGAACTCGTGTGGCGGGCGGCCGTAGAGGCGGTCGTGGACGCGGCACGGGCCGATCCGGACACGCACGGTCCGGGGCTGGGAGCGGTCACGGCGGCGCTGCTGGGCCGGCACGTGCGCGAGGCCGGGGCGGCCGACCGCGCTCGGAGGCGCGGTGCGCGGGCCGAAGCGACCGAAGCGACCGAACGGGCCGGACGGGACCCGCGTGATGCCCTGCGCCGGATCGCGGTGCTGGCGGGGAGCCTCGAGCGAACGGCCGGGCAGGGCCTGCCCGAGGCCTGCCGGCCCGTCTGGCAGGACGCCGTCGCGCTGATCGCGGAGCAGGACGCGAGCCTGCGGTGGGCCGTCGCGGCCCGGACGGCGCTGTGGGACCCGGCCGCGCCGGCGGCCGGGCGGGCCCGGGAGCTCCGGGCGCACGCGCGGGCGGTCACCATCATCACCCTCCG
>NZ_JBEXPT010000233.1:0-3829 GCF_040612195.1 Streptomyces sp. NPDC006450
GCGCCGCGGCGCGGCGGGCGCGCGCGCCCCCCGCCCCGCCCCCCGCCACGGGCGTGCTCGGGGACAGGATCGGGGCATGCTCTGGTCAGACCCGAAGAACGAGCCGCCGAAGGACATGCGCGACGCCGCGGCGATGGTCCGACGGATGACGGTGATCGTCGTCCTCGCGATGGTCGTCGTGGTGTACGTGCTGGGCGTGGGCGGTTTCTAGCACCGAAGGCCGCCCGCACCTCCCCCGCGCCGCCCGCAGGCCGCTCGGACCCCCGGACCGCCCGGAGCCGCCGGGGCCCGCGCCGGGCGCCCCTACGATGGCAGGCATGACTGCTGCCCCCCGCCACGCCCTCGTCCTCGCCTCCGCTTCGCCCGCCCGGCTGAACCTGCTGCGGCAGGCCGGGCTCGCCCCGCACGTGATCGTGAGCGGCTTCGACGAGGACGCCCTCACCGCCGACTCCCCCGCCGAGCTGGCGCTCGCACTCGCCGAGGCGAAGGCCGCCGTCGTGGCAGCCCTGGACGAGGCCGCGGGCTCCCTGGTGATCGGCTGCGACTCCGTGCTGGAGCTGGACGGCGAGGCGCTGGGCAAGCCGGCGGACGCCGAGGAGGCCACGGCCCGCTGGAAGTCGATGCGGGGGCGCGCCGGGGTGCTGCGCACCGGGCACTGCGTGATCGACACGGCGAGCGGCGCGAAGGTTTCGGCCACGGCGTCGACGACGGTCCGCTTCGGCGAGCCGACGGACGCGGAGGTGGCGGCGTACGTGGCGAGCGGGGAACCGCTGCACGTGGCGGGGGCCTTCACCCTGGACGGGCTGTCGGCCCCGTTCATCGAGGGGATCGACGGGGATCACGGCAATGTGATCGGGATCTCCATGCCGCTGCTGCGCTCCCTGCTGGGCGAACTGGGCGTGTCCATCACGGACTTGTGGGCTTGACGTCCCCGAGCTTGCCGAAGTCGCCGAAGTCCGCGAGCGGGTGGCCCGGGGGCGTGTCACGGATCTCGGGCCGGCCGTCCGGGCCGGCCGGCCCGCCGAAGCCGCCCAGGGGGCCGCTGGAGCCCTCCGCGGGGCCGCCCGCGCCGTCCCCGGCCCCGCCCGCGCCCTTGGCCGCGTAGAGGGTCAGGCTCAGCACCAGCAGGCAGAGGATCAGCATCATCACCGCGAAGGCGCCCCAGCCCACGAGGCCGACGACGAGGGCGCCGAGCAGTCCGTGGGTGACGGCGGCGCTGACGAGGAGCACCCGCGCGAAGCTGCCCGGGGCCCGGTCGCGGGCCGCGGCGACGAGGAGGAACGCCGCGCAGGCGAGCAGGAACACGGCCATGCCGGCGCCCAACGCGTAGGTTGCCTTGGACATGACATCCGGATCGGCGCCCGCGATGGACATCGACTGGTTCTCGGTGGTCCGTCCCAGGACGAGGTGGACGAAGCCGAGCACGGCCGCCTCCACGACGAGCACGACCGCGGTCGCTGCGGCCACGGATCTCCGCAGCACCGTGCCACCCACGCCACCCACACCAGCCACGACGCCCCCACCCCGCATGCACAAGCCCGCTCGACGCCTGGAGGCTACTAACGGGTAAACCTTGGGACAAGGGGCCGGTGCCTCTTCGTTACGGTCGGGCTGCCGTACGGGGCACCGCCCGGCGGCGACACGGCGCCCGCGCAGGGAATGCATGGGCCGTTCGTAGGGATTCGACAAAGAATCACCCCGGGCCGCTGACCCGGGGCACAGAGACCCCGGACACACGGCAGGGTTACTGTGCAGTCGGGGATCCCCCTGACATGGGGCGCCACAAGGGTTTTATCGACTCGAGATCGACTCGCATCACAGTCCGTGTGGGCAAGGTCACCACAGGGGAAGGGTCGAAAGGCCGTGTGGGCTGTCCCTAAACTCAGCTTGTTTCAAGGAGGGAGCCATCGTGCGCAAGGTGCTCATCGCCAACCGTGGCGAAATCGCAGTCCGCGTTGCTCGGGCCTGCCGGGATGCCGGGATCGCGAGCGTAGCCGTCTACGCCGACCCGGACCGGGACGCTCTGCACGTCCGCGCGGCCGACGAAGCTTTCGCGTTGGGCGGTGACACCCCGGCCGCCAGCTACTTGGACATCTCCAAGATCCTGCAGGCCGCAGCCGATTCCGGTGCGGACGCCATCCATCCCGGATACGGCTTCCTCTCCGAGAACGCCGAATTCGCGCAGGCCGTCATCGACGCGGGCCTGATCTGGATCGGCCCGCCGCCGCAGGCCATCCGCGACCTCGGCGACAAGGTCGCCGCCCGCCACATCGCGCTGCGCGCCGGCGCGCCGCTCGTGGCCGGCACGCCCGACCCGGTCTCCGGGGCGGACGAGGTCGTCGACTTCGCCAAGGAGCACGGCCTGCCGATCGCGATCAAGGCCGCCTTCGGTGGCGGCGGTCGCGGCCTGAAGGTCGCCCGCACCCTCGAAGAGGTCCCGGAGCTCTACGACTCCGCCGTCCGCGAGGCCGTCGCCGCCTTCGGCCGCGGCGAGTGCTTCGTCGAGCAGTACCTCGACAAGCCGCGGCACGTGGAGACCCAGTGCCTGGCCGACACCCACGGCAACGTGGTCGTCGTCTCCACCCGTGACTGCTCGCTGCAGCGCCGCCACCAGAAGCTGGTCGAGGAGGCCCCGGCGCCGTTCCTGACCGAGGCCCAGAACGCCGAGCTGTACGCCGCGTCGAAGGCGATCCTGAAGGAAGCCGGCTACGTCGGCGCCGGCACGGTCGAGTTCCTCGTCTCCGCCGACGGCCTGATCTCCTTCCTGGAGGTCAACACCCGCCTGCAGGTCGAGCACCCGGTCACCGAAGAGGTCACCGGCATCGACCTGGTCCGCGAGATGTTCCGCATCGCGGACGGCGAGGAGCTCGGCTACGGGGACCCGGTCCTGCGCGGTCACTCCTTCGAGTTCCGCATCAACGGCGAGGACCCGGGCCGCGGCTTCCTGCCGGCCCCGGGCACGGTCACCAAGTTCAACGCCCCCTCGGGCCCGGGTGTCCGCCTCGACGCGGGCGTCGAGTCCGGCTCGGTCATCGGCCCGGCATGGGACTCCCTGCTCGCCAAGCTCATCGTCACGGGCGCCACGCGCGAGCAGGCCCTGCAGCGGGCGGCGCGCGCGCTGGCCGAGTTCGAGGTCGAGGGCATGGCCACGGCCATCCCGTTCCACCGTGCGGTCGTCGTCGACCCCGCCTTCACGGCCGACCCGTTCACGATCCACACCCGCTGGATCGAGACCGAGTTCGTCAACGAGATCCCGGCGTTCGTGGTTCCCGCCGCGGAGGACTCCGAGGACGAGCCCGGCCGCGAGACCGTGGTCGTCGAGGTCGGCGGCAAGCGCCTGGAGGTCTCCCTCCCGTCCTCGCTGGGCATGACCCTGGCCCGTACGGCCGCCGCGGGCGGCGCGAAGCCCAAGCGCCGCGCGGCCAAGAAGTCCGGCCCGGCCGCCTCCGGCGACACCCTGGCCTCGCCCATGCAGGGCACGATCGTGAAGGTCGCGGTCGAGGAGGGCCAGCAGGTCAACGAGGGCGACCTGATCGTCGTCCTCGAAGCGATGAAGATGGAACAGCCGCTGAACGCGCACCGCTCGGGCACGATCGTGGGCCTCGCGGCAGAGGTCGGCGCGTCGCTCACCTCGGGCGCGGCCATCTGCGAAATCAAGGACTGACGTCCTGGCCGGGGTTCCGGGGCTGCCGCCCCGGACCCCACGCGGGCTACGCCGCGGGGCTCGCCCCGCCCTTCGCCCGTTCCCCGGGACTCCGCCCCGGACCCCGCTCCTCGAACGCCGGAGGGGCTGGATTTCGGCTGACGCCAGCCGATACCCAGCCCCTCC
>NZ_JBEXPT010000234.1:0-3828 GCF_040612195.1 Streptomyces sp. NPDC006450
CGCCGCCCGGCACCTGGACGCCGGCGCGGACCCTGATCCGCAGGCGGGCGCCGCCGCCGCACTCGGCGCGGTGATCGCCGAACCCTTCGGCCTCTCGGCCGGCCCGCTGTTGCGCGCCCTGGTGGTCCGGATCGCCGAGGACGACCACGTCCTCGCCCTGGTGATGCACCACATCATCTGCGACGGATGGTCGATCGACCTCCTCAACCGCGAGCTCGACCTCCGATACGCCCACCACGCACACGGCACGCCCGGTGAACTGCCCGCTCTCGCGGTGCAGTTCGGTGACTATGCGGCCTGGCAGCAGGGCCGGCTGGAGAACGGGCAGCTCGCCGCCTCCCGTGAGTACTGGCGCAGGGAACTCGACGGCGTCCCCGCCCTGGAGCTGCCCTCCGACCGGCCCCGTCCGCCGCTGTTCACCTTCGACGGGGCCGCGACCGAGTTCCGCTGGAGCGCCGAGCTCGCCCGTCAGGTAGGCGAGTTGGCGCAGGCCTACGGCGCCTCCACGTACATGGTGCTGATGGCCGCGTTCCAGGTCCTGCTGGGCCGGCACTCCGGCCAACGCGACTTCGCCGTCGGCTCCGCCGTGGCGGGCCGTCTGCACCACGAACTCGAAGGTGTGGTGGGAGCGTTCGTCAACATGCTCCCGATCCGTGCCCGGCTCACCGCCGACCTCGACTTCGGCCAACTGATCAGCCGGGTCCGCGAGACCACGCTCGACGCGTACGCGCACCAGGAGGTGCCGTTCGAGCAGATGGTGGGCGATCTCGCGGTGGAACGCGACGTCAGCCGCGCCGCCGTCTTCCAGACCACCTTCGCCTTCCAGAACTACGGCGACCGCGCCGCCACCCCCACCGCAGGCCTGGACTCCGAGGGCTTCGGCTACGAAGCCACCACCACCCACGCCGACCTCGCCCTCTACATGCGCGAAGAGCCGGACGGCGGCCTCTACGGTCTCCTCACCTACCGCACCGACCTCTTCGACGCCGCCACCGTCGAGCGCCTCTCGGAGCGGTTCGAGCTGCTGACCGCGGCCGGTGTCGCCGACCCCGCACAGCCGGTCGACCGGCTCCCGCTGCTCGGCGCGACCGAGCGTACGTCCGTAGTGGAGACCTGGGCCGCCGGTCCCGCGCTGCCGGAGGGCGGTCCCGCCACGCTCACCCAGGCGCTGGCCGAGGCGGCGGCCCGGACGCCGGAGGCGCCGGCGCTGGTCTTCGAGGACCGCGTGCTGACCTACGGCGACCTCGACCGCCGCGCTCATGCCATGGCCCGGCGCCTACGCGCCCTGGGCGTGGGCGCCGACGATCGCGTGGCCGTCTGCCTGGAGCAGTCCGCGGAGCTGGCCGTCGCCCTGGTCGCCGTACTGAAGGCCGGCGGCGGCTACCTGCCGCTGGACCCCGAACAGCCCCCGGCCCGGCTCGCCCACCTGGTCGCCGATGCCGGAGCCACGGTCCTGATCACCGACACCGTGCTGCGACCGCGGTTCGGCGACCACCCGGCCGTCGACCTGCTGACCGATGCCGGTGACGGCGGGGACGGCGGTGACGGTGACGGCGACGCGAAGCAGTGGGACGGAACTCCGCTGGAGGAGGTCTCGGGCGCCGACCACCTGGCGTACGTGATCTACACCTCGGGCTCCACCGGCACGCCCAAGGGCGTCGCCGTGCAGCACCGCCAGATCCTCAATTACCTCGCGGGGGCGGGCGAGCGCCTGCGGATCGAGCCCGGGGCCTCCTTCGGGCTGCTGCAGTCGCTCTCCTTCGACTTCAGCATGACCATGCTCTACCTGGCGCTCACGACCGGCGGCCGGGTCCACCTGCTGCCGCGCCGGATCGCGGGCGTGGAGCTGGCCGCGGAGATCGAACGGACCGGCATCGACTACCTGAAGATGACGCCCTCGCACCTGGCCGCCCTGACCGCCGACGCACCGATGGAGCGGCTGCTGCCACGCCGTGCGCTGGTCCTCGGCGGCGAGGCCAGTAGCTGGTCCTGGGCGGCGGGCATCGCCGCACTGGGCCGGTGCGCGGTGTTCAACCACTACGGGCCGACCGAGGCGACGGTGGGGATCACCGTCCACGAGGTCACCGCCGACGGCCTGAACGCGCCGGGCAGCACCCCGATCGGCAGCCCGCTCGCCGGCGGGCGCTGCTATGTGCTGGACGAGGCCCGCAACCCCGTTCCCCCGGGCGTCACCGGCGAGTTGTACCTGGGCGGGGACCGGCTGGCCCGGGGGTACCTCGGGCGGCCGGACCTGACCGGCGAGCGGTTCCTGCCCGACCCGTACGCAGCCCTGGGGACCGGCGGTCCGCGGATGTACCGCACCGGCGACCTGGCGCGCTGGCGCGCCGACGGAACGTTGGACTACCTGGGCCGCAGCGACGACCAGATCAAGGTCCGCGGCTACCGGGTCGAGCCGGGCGAGATCGAGGCCGCGCTGACCGCCCTGCCCGGGATCACCCAGGCGGTGGTCCTGGCCCGCGGCGAGGGCGTCAAGCAGAACCTCGTCGCCTACCTGGAACGCCCCGCCGGCGGCGAACCCCCGGCCGCCGCCGAACTGCGCGCCACCCTCGGCGAGGTCCTGCCGGACTACATGGTCCCGGCCCGCTACGTCGTGCTGGAGCGGCTGCCGCTGCTCGCCCACGGCAAGGTCGACCGGAAGGCGCTTCCGGCGCCCGCGGACGGTCCTGCCGCCGGCGCCCACGTCGACCCCGAGGCCGGGACCGAGCAGGTGATCGCCGCCATGTGGGCGGATCTGCTGGACCTCCCCCGGGTCGGCGCACTGGACGACTTCTTCGAGCTCGGAGGCCACTCCCTGCTCGCCACCCAAGTGGTCGCCCGGATGCGGCGCGCCTTCCCCGACCTGGCCACCCCGGTCGGCGTGATGGACCTCTTCACGCACCCGACGGTCCGTCGGCTCGCCGAACTGGTGGCCACCCCCGAGGCGGACCGCGGCCCGCGCCGACTGCTGCACCTGCTCACCCCCGAACGCCGCACGGCCTCCGCCACCGTGGTCTGCGCCCCCTACGGCGGCGGCAGCGCACTGATCTACAAGCCTCTCGCCGACGCCATGCCGGCGGACTGGGCCCTGCACTCCATCTCCGTCCCCGGTCACGAGCTGGGCGAGGAAGCGATGGACATCGACGAGGTCGCCCGGCTCTGCGCCGAGGAGATCGTCGCCGACGTCGCCGGGCCGCTGGTGCTCTACGGGCACTGCGGGGTCGGCGTCCGGCTGACCGTGGAGATCGCCCGCCGGGTGGAGGCGGCCGGCCGGGAGATCGACGCCGTCCACCTCGGCGGCATCTTCCCGTTCGCCCGCCCGAAGGGCCGGGGCGCCGCGATGGCCGAGCGCTTCGCCGAGTTGTCCGCCCGTCTGCGCAGCGACCAGGGCATGATCAACGCCCTGGCCGCGGCCGGCCTGGACGTGGACGAGGTCGACGAGGACCAGCTGCGGCTGATCGTGCACAACCGCCGGGTCGGCACCAAGGGCGCCGAGCGCTACTTCGGCGAGCTGTACGAGAGCGAGGGCGGCGCCATCGCGGCGCCGGTGATCGCCGTCTGCGGCGACCGCGATCCGGCCACCGAGTTCTACCAGGAGCGGTTCCGCGAGTGGCACCGGATCACCGGGACCGCGGCCGTGGTGGTCCTGGACGAAGCCGGGCACTTCTACCTCAAGTACCGTGCTGCGGAGTTGGCCGACATCCTGACCGGGGTCCACCGCTCGATCGCCGCCGGGGAGGAGGCGCGCCACGGGCACACCGCCGACGCCACCTGGTGGCTGGCCGGCCTCTCCCGCGACGCCGCCGAGACGGATCCGGCCCCCGAGCCGGA
>NZ_JBEXPT010000235.1:0-3795 GCF_040612195.1 Streptomyces sp. NPDC006450
GCCCGCCCTTCGGCGTGCCGTTAGGGCGGGCCCGGCGGCCGAACGGACCAATCGGCGATGGGAGGGACGGGGCGCGGGGCAAGCGTGAAGGCGTGTCAGACATGAACGCATCCGCATCCAAGCGAATCGGCCTCGGATTCGTGGGCGCCCTCCTCGCGGGCGGCCTGCTGCTCGCGGCATGCGCCGCCCCCGAGGGCCGGGCCCACGCCAAGGACCCGGGCGACGTGGTCTTCCGCCACCCGGGCGTCGTCGTCAGCCACACTCGGCTCCAGCACGCGAAGCAGATGGTCGCCGCCGGCAAGGAGCCGTGGACCTCGGCGTACCAGGCGCTCCTGAAGAGCCGTTACGCCTCCCTCGCCTACCAGGCGCATCCGGTCGGCGTGGTGCCCTGCACCTTCGGCCCGGGTCCGCGGTCCTGCCTCGACGAACGGCAGGACGCGATCGCCGCGTACACCCACGCCCTGCTGTGGTCGGTGAACGGCAGGGCCTCCCACGCCCGCAAGGCCGTGCAGATCATGGACGGCTGGTCGGCCGTGATGAAGCGTCACTCCGGGGGCGACGCGGGCCTCCAGGCCGCCTGGTCCGGCTCCACCTGGGCCCGCGCCGCCGAGATCGTCCACGCCGGCTACCCGCACTGGGGGGACGAGCGGGTCGCCCGCTTCAAGGAGATGCTGCGCACCGCCTACCTCCCGGCCGTCCGCGCGCAGGTGCCGGCGCGCGGCGGCAGCTCGGAGCTGGCCATGACCGACGCCGCCCTGAGCATCTCCGTCTTCCTGGAGGACCGGGACGTCTTCCGGGAGTCCCTGGAGCGGTTCCGCGAGCGCGTCCCGGCGTACTTCCGCCTCAAGCGGGACGGGGCGCACCCGCCCGCCCCGCCGCGGACCGGCACCGACTCGCCGGACAGGGCCGCGGCGTACCGGTTCGGCCAGGGGGCGTACGCCGACGGCACCGCCCAGGAGACCTGCCGCAACCTCATGCACGTCGGCCACGCGCTCGCGGCGTCCGCGCACATCGCGGAGACGGCCTGGCACCAGGGCGTCGACCTGTACGGGGAGCAGGGCGAGCGGCTCCGGGCGGCACTGGAGTTCCACGCGAAGTACCAACTGGGCGAACGGGCCCCCGGGTGGCTGTGCGGCGGCAGGCTGGAGCGCACGATGGGCCCGGACCTGGAAGTGGCGCTCCAGCACTACGCGGTGCGGACGGGCGCGAAACTCCCGTACACCCGCGAGCTGGTCGAGAAGACGCGGCCGGCCGGGACGGACGGCCTGTTCGTGGCCTGGGAGACTCTCACCCACGGGGAGGCGGCGCCGGCCGCCTGAGGCGCGGCCGCACTCAGGCGTCCACGGGGTGCCAGGCCGGGCCGTCCCCGTCCTGCCGGACGTGCCCGAACACCACGTCGGCGAAGTGGACGCCGAAACCGATGGTGCCCGGCTCCGCCAGCTCGGCCACCAGCCGGCGGCGATGGACGGCGGTCAGGGCGAGGTCGTGGTCGAAGGCCGAGGACCAGTCGGGGTGGTCGATCTGGATCGGCGAATGGACGGCGTCGCCGAAGGCGATCAGGCGTCGGCCGCCCCCGGTGATGACGTACTCGGCGTGCCCGATGGTGTGGCCGGGGGTGATCCGCACGCGGACTCCGGGGAAGACCTCCTGCCCGTCGTGAAGCGTGCGCACGCGCGGGGCGAGGGCCGCGACCCGCTCGGTCGTGCCCTCGGCCGCCAGGAGGTCGAGCCGGTCCCACTCGGGCCCGGCGATCAGGTACTCGGCGCGGGGGAAGAGGGGCGGCACGCCCTCGGGGGAAGGGTGGACGGCCCAGCCGATGTGGTCGGAGTGGAGGTGGGTGAAGGCCACCGCCTCGATGTCCCCGGGGGCGCGCCCGAGTGCGGCCAGGCTCTCGGGGAGCGCGCCTCCGTGGATCACGCCGACGGGGCCGTCCGGGACCCGGAGCGTCTGCGGACCGAAGCCCGCGTCGATGAGCAGGGCGCGGCCGTCGTGCTCCACCAGCAGGCCGCCGACGCTCGCCACGAGGTGGCCCGCGGCGTCCAGGTACTCCGGGTGGGCGGTCCACACCTCGTCGGTGCTGTCCGGGAGCAGCGGCAGCGGCCGGAGCCGTACGTCGCCGTCCGGCACGTAGGAGACCTTCGTGTCGCCCAGCCACAGCGAGCGGATTCCCGCGGGCCGGTGCAGTCGTTCGTCGCGCGCCGTCGTCAAATCGGGCATGAGGGCTCTCCTGTGAGTGGTCGTCAGGCCGCCGCCGGCCGGTCTGTCGGGGCGGTGGGCCTACCATAAACATCAAGTTTGAATCATTCAAGTTGTAAATATTCTGGCTTGAGGGACTTGTTAAACTGGCGCCATGACGACACCTCCCGAGCGCCAAGCCATCGCCGAGCGGCAGCTGTGCGGGCTGGTGGACGGGCTGGCCCACCGGATCGCCGAGCACGTGCGGGAGCGCGCCGCCACCCTGGGCCTCACCGCGTCCCAGGCCACCGCGCTGCGGGAGATGAGCGGGCCGATGACCATGCGGGACCTCGCCGAGCGCATGAGCTGCGAGCCCTCCAACGCCACCTTCGTCGTCGACAAGCTGGAGAAGCAGCACCTGATCGAACGGCACCCGCACCCCACCGACCGCCGCGCCAAGCAGCTCGTCCTCACGCCCGAGGGCACCGCCCTGCGCGCCCGGCTCCTCGACCTCCTCGCCGTGGATTCGCCGGTGTCCGGGCTCGCCCCGGAGGAACAGGGCGTGCTGCGGAGCCTGCTGGAGCGGGCCGTCACCTCCCGTTGACCGGTGCCGCGTAGGGTCGGGCGCATGACGATCGAGGAACTGGGCCGAGCGAGGTACGTCAGTCTCACCACCTTCCGCAAGGACGGCACTGCGGTGGCCACGCCGGTCTGGGCGGTGGGGGACGGCGGCGAGCTGTACGTCTGGACGCGCAACGACGCGTGGAAGGTGAAGCGGATCCGCAACAACGGCCGGGTCACCGTCGTGGCCTGTGACGTACGCGGGCGGGTGGCCGACGGGGCCGCGGTGTACGAGGGCGAGGCGCGGCTGCTGGACGCGGCGGGGCTGAAGCGGGTGCGGAAGCTGATGCTGCGCAAGTACACCTGGCAGTTCTGGATGCTGGACGTGCCGGCCGCTCTGGTCCGGCGCGAGCGGCCGCACACCGCGATCGCGGTCAGGCTTGCCCCGCCCGCCGTCAAGCTTTGAGACTCCTGTAGCCCGCCCGTAACACGGGTGGGATCCAATGCGGGGATGGAGACCGCGACTTCGCAGGTGATCGGCCAACTCTCCCGATACATGCGGGGATTGACGCAGCGACTGGATCCCGGGAGCGGCTGGTACGGGGAGTTCCTGCGGCGGGACCCCGAGGGCATGCGGGCCTGCCTGGACGGAGCCGCGATGCCTCCGTGGGACGTACTGGAGTCACTGCTCGGGGACTTGGTTCCGTCTGTGGGCCCGGAGGCGCTCGCGCGCGAGACGCAGTACGCGGCCGGACTGCGGGCCGGGGCCGTCGGCGTCTGGGACCGGTTGCCGGGCGGGGTGGAGGAACTGCACACGCTGCTCGCCTCGGCCGCCGAACAGCGCGCCCGGGCCCGGGCGGCCCTGCGCGCACTGTCGGCGCGGCTGGCGGAAACGACGGACCCGGCGGAGGCGGAGGCGCTGTCCCGGGAGCTGTCCTGGACCCGGGACGACCACGCCCGCGCGACGGCCCGCCACGAGGACCTGGCGACCCGCCTGGAGGCGGTGGCCCCCGGGGCGGACCGGCGGGAGACCGACCGGCCCGGGCATCCGTCGCCGGC
>NZ_JBEXPT010000236.1:0-3747 GCF_040612195.1 Streptomyces sp. NPDC006450
ACACCACCCGCCCGCGGCTGTGTCGCACCCCGCCTCGCCCTTCTCCCGGCCTCCCGGCGGCCACCCCGGGGCGCCCCGGCCCTTCTGCCGTACCCGGACGCGGCGGAGCCGGGCACCCCCGTGACGGGTGCCCGGCTCCGGTCCCCCCGCCCGGTCAGACGCCCGCGATGATCTCCGCGGCAGCGCGCCCGCAGACCCGGGCGGCCCCGTGCGTCGCGATGTGCAGCGCACCCCGCGGCTCGGCCCGCGGCAGGCCCATCTCGACCACGATCGTCTCCGGCCGCGCCGCGACGAGCGCGTCCAGGGCCTCGGTCATCCAGGGGTGCCGGTGCGCGTCGCGGACCACCGCGACGACGGTGCGGTTCCCCGCGGCGGCCAGGATGTCGGCGGCGGCGGACCCCTGCGGGTACACGCCCGACTCGGTGCCCGGGATCAGCGCGGACACTTCCCCGGCCACCCCCCACGGGGTCTCGT
This sequence comes from Streptomyces sp. NPDC006450, assembly GCF_040612195.1. NCBI lineage: Bacteria > Bacillati > Actinomycetota > Actinomycetes > Kitasatosporales > Streptomycetaceae > Streptomyces > Streptomyces sp. NPDC006450. The sequence continues at coordinate 475 of NZ_JBEXPT010000236.1, forward strand.
CGCCGACCGCGATGTTCGCGACGGGGGTGAGCGTGGCGATGTACGGGGCGTTCACCGGGGCGGCCGCGGCGGGCGAACCCGTCACCACCACCGCGCGGCGGGCCGCGGCCAGGCCTATGCCGGGCGCGCTGCTCCCCTCCGGCCGCGCGCCCTGACGGACCCGGCGGGTCCACTCGGCCAGCGACCGGACCCGGGCGGCGGCCTCGGCGAGGCGCTCCTCCGGGAGCGAGCCCTCGCGGACGGCCGCGACCAGCGCGTCGCGCAGCCTCAGCACGGTGCCCTCGTCGGCGAGCCCGCCGCCGACGCAGATGGCGTCGGCGCCGGCCGCGATGGCCAGCACCGAGCCGCGCTCGATGCCGTAGGTCCCGGCGATGGCGTTCATCTCCATGCCGTCGGTGACGATCAGGCCCTCGTAGCCGAGCTCCTTGCGCAGCAGACCGGTCAGGATCTGCGGGCTGAGGGTGGCCGGGCGGGTCGGGTCCAGGGCGGGCACCAGGATGTGGGCGCTCATGACGGCCTTGGTGCCGGCCTCGATGGCGGCCCGGAAGGGTACGAGTTCCCGCGCGGCCAGGGTGTCGAGGTCCGCGTCGATGCGCGGCAGCGCGTGGTGCGAGTCGACGTTGGTGTCGCCGTGACCCGGGAAGTGCTTGGTGCAGGCGGCGACGCCGGCGGCCTGGAGGCCCTCGACGTACGCGGCGGTGTGCCGGGCGGCGAGGTGGGTGTCGGCGCCGAAGGACCGTACGCCGATGACCGGGTTGTCCGGGTTGGAGTTCACGTCCGCGGACGGGGCCCAGTTGAGGTTGACCCCGCACTCGGCGAGCCTGCGGCCCAGCTCGCGGGCGACGTCGCGGGTCAGGTCCACGTCGTCCACGGCGCCGAGGGCCAGGTTGCCGGGGAAGGAGGAACCGCCCCGGACCTCCAGGCGGGTGACGTCGCCGCCCTCCTCGTCGATGGCGACGAGGACGTCGTCCCGCTCGGTGCGCAGCTGCGCGGTCAGCGCGGCGAGCTGCTCGGGCGAGGTGATGTTGCGGCCGAAGAGGCCGACGGCTGTGAGGCCTTCCGCGACCTGGCGGAGCAGCCAGGCGGGGGCGGTGGTGCCCTCGAAGCCGGGCTGGAGGACCGCGAGGGCGTCCCGGGTCAAGGTGTCTGTGCGGTGCGCAAGGACAGTCATGGGCCGTTATCCCTTCACGGCGCCGGCGGTCATGCCGCCGACGGCCTTGCGCTGGAGGAAGACGAAGATGAGCAGCACCGGGACCGCGAAGAGCGAGGAAGCGGCCATGGTGGCGCCCCAGTCGTTGCCGAAGGCCGTCTGGAACTGGGTCAGCCACAGCGGCAGGGTCTGCGCGGTCTTGTCCTTGTGCAGGATCAGGACCATCGCGAACTCGTTCCAGGCGGTGATGAAGCCGAAGAGCGAGGTGGACATCAGGCCGGGGGCCAGCAGCGGGAAGATCACCTTGCGGAAGGCCTGGCCGCGGGTGCAGCCGTCGATCTGGGCGGCTTCCTCCAGGGTCACCGGGACCGCGGCGATGAAGCCGCGCAGGGTCCAGATGGTGAAGGGCAGGACCATCACGAAGTAGATCGCGGTCAGCACGCCGAGGTTGTTCAGCATCTCGGCCTCGCGGACGATCATGTACATCGCGATGACCATGACCTCCCAGGGCGCCATCTGGGCCAGCATCACGGCGAGCACGAGGCCCTTGCGGCCCTTGAACTTCATCCGGGCGATGGCGAAGCTCGCGGCGAGGGCGACGAGCAGGGCCAGCGCGACGGCTCCGACGGTGACGATCAGGCTGTTCGTGACGTAGGTCCAGAACAGGTCGACACCGGTGGCCTTGGTGAAGTTGTCCAGCGTCGGGGTGAAGACGAAGACGGGGTCCTTGGAGAGGATCTCGCTGGACGGCTTGAGCGCCGAGGAGAACATCCAGTAGACGGGGAAGAGGAAGAGGAGGGCCAGGAGCAGGGCGCCGAGGTTCTTGGCGACGGCTCCGGGACGGACCGGCCGGCGGTTGCGCAGCTGTGCGGGCTTCGCGGACGGCGCGGGCTTCGGGGCGGTGGTGGTGGTCACTGCTCCTCCTCCTGCTTCAGGATCAGACGGAAGTAGAAGGACATGACGATCACGAGCATCAGGATCGTCAGGACGGAGATCGCCGCGGCCAGGCCGTAGTGGAACTGGCTCTGGCCCTCGACGTAGGCGAAGACGGGCAGGATCTCGGATCCCCGGTCGGGACCGCCTGCCTTCATCGCGTACACCTGGGTGAAGGCCTTGAAGACCCAGATCACCTCGAGGAACGTGGTGACGAGGAAGAACGACTTGAGGTTCGGGAAGACGACCTTCCAGAAGGTCTGCCAGCCGTTGGCGCCGTCCATCCGGGCCGCCTCGTACAGCTCGCCGCTGACGGTGGTCAGACCGGCGTACATGTTCAGGGCGACGAAGGGGATCGAGCCCCAGACCACCAGGACCGTCACGATCACGAGGGTGGCGAAGCCGGTCCCGAACCAGTTGTGCTGCTCGTAGCCGGAGAAGCCGAGCGAGCGCATCACCCAGTTCATGACGCCGAACTGCTCGTCGAACAGCCACTGGAAGACGGTCACGGAGGCGACGATCGGCATGGCCCAGGCCATCACCAGCGCCATCGACAGGACCAGGCGCATCCACTTGCCGAGCCTGTTCAGCAGGATGCCGATGAGGCTGCCGATGATCATGATCAGCGCGACATTGGCCGCGGTGAAGGCGAAGCTTCGGACCACGACGGTCCAGAACTGCGAGTCGCCCAGCAGCTGGGTGTAGTTGTCCAGACCGGTGAACGGCGACTTCCGCTGGATGAACTCGATCTTGTCGACCTTCTGGAACGACAGGATGATGTTCTTGACCAGCGGATACAGCAGCAGGCCCGCCATGCTGAGCACGGCCGGCCCGACCAGGAGGTAGGGCCACCACCCTGCAGGGAGCGACTTTCTGCCCCCGCGAGGAGACGTGGACGCTCCCTTGGCTCCGGCGGGCGGCGGCGTCTCGGCCACCCGTACGGACTTCTGTGGTGCGTCCTGTGGAGCGGAGGTCGCCGCTCCCTGGGAGTGCACGGTCATGTCTGGCTTCCTCGCGGTTGACTGTGGCGACCCGTACCCGCTTCCCCGCTCGGAGCAGGCGGCGCTTACTTGTGTCAATGCGCGACCGGGGGCGCGGCGGGGGGGGGGGGGGGCCCCCCCCCCCCCCCCCGCGCCCCCCCCCGCAGGGGGAACGGGGGGGGGGGGGGAGGTAAAGGGGGGGGCCGGCGA
>NZ_JBEXPT010000237.1:0-3676 GCF_040612195.1 Streptomyces sp. NPDC006450
GACCGATCTGGTTGAGATCGATGAGGAGGTCCATCACCTGCTCGCCGGAACGGCTGTCGAGGGCGCCGGTCGGCTCGTCGGCCAGGAGCAGCGCCGGACGGTTCATCAGTGCGCGGGCCACGCCCACGCGTTGGCGTTCGCCACCGCTGAGTGTCGTCGGGTAGTTGTTGCGCCGGTCGGCGACCCCGAGTTCGTCGAGGAGCTCCAGGGCGCGGCGGCGGGCCTGGCGCGCGGAGGTTCCGGTGAGCTGGGCGGCCAGCGCGACGTTGTCGAGCGCCGGCAGGTCGTCGATGAGGTTGAAGAACTGGAAGATCATGCCGACATCGCGGCGGCGGTAGAGGGCGAGGCCGGTCTCCGACAGGCTGCCGAGGTCCTGGCCGTGCACGTTGATCGTTCCGGCGGTGGGCCGGTCGAGTCCGGCCACCATGTTGAGCAGCGTGGACTTCCCGCAGCCGGAGGGGCCCATCACGGCGACGGCTTCGCCCCGGCGGATCTCCAGGGACAGGGCGTCGAGCGCCAGGGTGTCGCCGTACTCCTTGGATACGCGGTCCAGTCGGACGACGACTTGGCCCGCGCTGTCGTGATGAGGTGTCATGGCACGAACCTAGAAGGCCGGTCGGACGGGCGGCGTCACCCCCCGGATGTAAACGGGAGGCCGGGTCATCCTGGGGATGTACGCGGGACAGAACCGGGAGGGGGATGTGGACTACACGGGGTGCCTGCGAAGGTCGGGTAGGAAGATCTTGGAACAGGTGGCGCGGACGGGGAGGGGGCAGTCGCTGTGACGACGGGTTGGGTGGTCGCTGCCGTGGTGGCCGCGGGGTGCGCCGTGTCGGCCGGGTTCGGGCTGACCCTGGCGCTCCTGCGTGCCCGTGCGGCGCACCGGGCGGCGATCGAGGAGCGTGGCTGGCTGCTGGAGCGGGAGCGGGAGACCGCGGCCCGCACCGCGGTGGACGCGGAGCGGGCCAGGATAGCGGCGGAGCTCCACGACATAGTCAGCCACAACGTCAGCCTGATGATCGTCCAAGCCGGGGCCGCCCGGGAGGTGTTGGCGACGATGCCGGGGGAGGCGGCGGCCGCGATGGCCGCGGTGGAGAAGGCCGGGCGTACGACCATGACCGAACTGCGGCACCTGCTGGGCCTGCTCGCGCCCGCCCAGGACGGACAGGATGAGCCGTACGGGGGTGGTGGCGCCGAAAGACGGGATCCTGCGGCGGAGTTGGCGCCGCAGCCGAGTCTGAGCCGGCTCAGTCCGCTCATCGACCGGATAGCCTTCGCCGGGCTGCAGGTGGAGGTCCGGATATCCGGCGAACCGAGGCCGCTGCCGGCCGGGATCGACGTCACCGCCTACCGGATCATCCAGGAGGCGCTGACCAACGCACTCAAACACGGGGACGGGGTGAAAGCCGAGGTGACGGTGAGATACGCGGACCAGGCACTGAGGGTCGAGGTGCTCAACAGCGGACCGAGCGTGCTGTCCGCGGACCGGATACCCGGGCATGCGGGGAAGCCCGCCCCGGGCACGGCGGGGCAGCCGACCCCGGCCGCGTCGACCGTGTCGCGCCCGAAGGCCGACGGCGCGGGGCACGGGCTGATCGGGCTGCGCGAGCGGGTCGCCGTGTACGGAGGGGACTTCGACGCACGCCGCCGCCTCGGTGGAGGCTACCGGGTCCGCGCCCGCCTCCCGCTGGAGCGGCCGTGACCACGTACGCCCCGGCCGCGGGGCCGGACCCGAAGGCGGCCTCGCCCCGGGTGGTCATCGCCGACGACCAGGAACTCGTCCGCACCGGGTTTCGCATGATCCTCACCGCCCGGGGGATCGACGTGGTGGGGGTGGCCGCCGACGGGGTGGAGGCCGTCTCGCAGGTGCGCCGCCTGCGCCCCGACGTCGTCCTGCTCGACATCCGCATGCCCCGGCTGGACGGCCTGGAGGCCGCCCGGCAGATCCTCGCCGACGCCCCGGAATGCCGGGTGATCATGCTGACCACCTTCGACCTCGACCAGTACGTCTACGCCGCCCTCGCCGCCGGAGCCAGCGGGTTCCTGCTCAAGGACGTCACCCCCGAGTACCTCGCCAACGCCGTACGGCTCGTCGACACGGGCGACGCGCTGCTCTCCCCGTCGATCACCCGCCGGCTCGTTGAGCGCTGCGCCTCGGCATCGGCCGCGCGCGGCGGCGGGGCGCCGGCGTCCCATCCCGACCTGGACGTCCTCACCCCGCGCGAGCGCGAGGTGCTGACCCTCATGGGTCACGGCCTCTCCAATGCCGAACTGGCCCAGGAGTTCACGCTCAGCGAGGCCACGGTGAAGACTCACGTGGCCCGGATCTTCGCCAAGCTGAGCCTGCGCGACCGCGCCCAGGCGGTCGTCCTGGCCTACGAGACGGGCCTGGTCACCCCCGGTACGAGTTAGGCAGTCTCTTTCGGATCCTGCCTGGCCCGCGCCGCCCGGCACCGCACCTCGCCGCACTGCCGGGGCACCCGGGTACGTCCAGTACGCGGGTGCCCCGGCAGCGCGCCGGGGCACGGCCCCGGACGACGCGGGCCTGACCGGCAAGATCCGAAAGAGACGGCCTCGGCCTGGTCACGGCAACGCGCGTGTGAGCCATACGTGCTCACCACGGTCGTCCGTGGCGACGCGGTGACGTTCGAAGCCGATCTTCTCAAGGACGCGCAACGACGGTGTGTTCCACGGGCCGACGGTCGACCAGAGCCGTTTGCGCCCGGTCGCGACGGCGGCATCGACCACCGCCCGGGCCGCCTCGGTGGCGTAGCCGTTCCCGTGGACGCTCTGGAACAGCTCGTAGGCGATTTCCGGCTCTTCCAGGGTGGAGCGGCCGACGATCAGCCCGCAGTAGCCGATGAAATCGCCCTCGTCACGGCGCTGGATGGGCAGCAGGGCGATCCCCGTCGTCGCCGTCGCGGCGAGCAGCTCCGCGATGGACGTCCGGATGTCCTCGACCTCGTGGGTTCCCCTGCCGCGTTCGGCGAGGAGGTCGCAGAACGCGGCGGCGTCCGACTCGGCCCACGGCCGCATGATCAGCCGCTCGGTCTCCAAGTGGTACGCCATCGTCTCGTACGTAGTCATCTCCCCACTCTGCCCCACGGATCACCGCGCACCACACGCGGAGTACGGGCCGTGTCCTCTCCTCGGCATCAGGCGAAGGCATCGAGCATGGGCATCAGGCCGGGGGCGGGCCGGAGTTCGCCAGGAGGTGCAGACGCAGGGCGAGTTGGAGCTCCAGGGCGCGGGCGGGTGAGTTCCAGTCCTCGCCCAGGAGCCGGCGGATCCGGTCGAGGCGCTGCACGACGGTGTTCACGTGGATGTGCAGGGCGTCCTTGGCCTTGGACAGGCTCGCCCCGTGGACGTAGTAGGCCTGGAGGGTGCGGACCAGCTCGGTGCCCCGCTGGGCGTCGTAGTCGATGACGGGGCCGAGCACCTGGTCGACGTACCCGCCGACGTCACCGTGGTCCCCGAGCAGCAGGCCGACGAAGCCCAGGTCCGGCAGGGCGGCCCCGTGGCCGGTGTGGCCCAGCGCGTGCAGGGCCCGCAGGCAGCGGAGGGCCTCGGCGTACACGCCCGGCAGCCCGCCCGGGTCGCCGGCCGGCCCGGCGGATCCCACGGTGACGGGCGTGCCCACCGCCTGCCCCAGCTCCGCCGCCAGGGACCGCGCGAG
>NZ_JBEXPT010000238.1:0-3611 GCF_040612195.1 Streptomyces sp. NPDC006450
CCTGGACTACATGAACGACCGCTACGGCAGCCCCGAGGGCGCCTGGACCTTCTGGCAGAACCACCACTGGTACTGAGCCACCAGCGGACAGCGGACGAAGCAGTTCCGAAGTAGCTGACGCAGCTGAAACAGCGCTGCACCAGCGCATGCGAAGGCCCCGGCGGCCGACCTCCCCAGGTCCGGCCACCGGGGCCTTCGCGATCCCATCCCACAGGGTCGGTGAGCGGCTACAGCCGCTGGATGATGGTGCCCGTCGCCAGCGCGCCACCCGCGCACATGGTGATCAGCGCGAACTCCTTGTCCCGGCGCTCCAGCTCGTGGAGCGCGGTGGTGATCAGACGGGCCCCGGTCGCGCCGACGGGGTGGCCGAGCGCGATGCCGCCGCCGTTGACGTTGACCTTCTCCAGGTCCTGGTCGAAGACCTGGGCCCAGCTGAGGACGACGGAGGCGAAGGCCTCGTTGATCTCGACGAGGTCGATGTCCTTGAGGGACATGCCGGCCTTGCCCAGCACCGCCCGCGTCGCGTCGATCGGCCCGTCCAGGTGGAAGTGCGGGTCGGAGCCGACCAGCGTCTGGGCGACGATCCGGGCGCGCGGCCGCAGCTTGAGCGCGCGCGCCATCTTGCGCGAGGCCCACATCACGGCGGCGGCGCCGTCGGATATCTGCGAGGAGTTCCCGGCGGTGTGCACGGCGGTCGGCATGACCGGCTTGAGCCGGGCGAGGCCCTCCATGGAGGTGTCGCGCAGGCCCTCGTCCCGGTCGACCAGCCGCCACATGCCCTGGCCGGCGGCCTGCTCCGCTTCGGTGGTGGGCACCTGCACGGCGAAGGTCTCGCGCTTGAAGCGCTCCTCGGCCCACGCGGCGGCGGCCCGCTCCTGGGACAGGACGCCCAGCTTGTCCACGTCCTCGCGGGTCAGGCCCCGGTGGCGGGCGATGCGCTCGGCGGCCTCGAACTGGTTGGGGAGGTCGACGTTCCACTCGTCCGGGAAGGGCTTGCCGGGTCCGTGCTTCGACCCCGATCCCAGCGGCACGCGGCTCATGGCCTCGACCCCGCAGGCGATGCCGATGTCCATGACGCCGCCGGAGATCATGTTGGCGACCATGTGGTTGGCCTGCTGGGAGCTGCCGCACTGACAGTCCACGGTGGTCGCGGCGGTCTCGTACGGGAGGCCCATGGCCAGCCAGGCGTTGCGGGCCGGGTTCATCGACTGCTCGCCGGCGTGGGTGACGGTGCCGCCGACGATCTGCTCCACGCAGTCGGGCTGGATACCGGTGCGGGCGAGGAGCTCGCGGTAGGTCTCGCCGAGAAGGTAGGCGGGGTGAAGATTGGCGAGCGCGCCCCCGCGCTTGCCGATGGGTGTGCGTACGGCTTCGACGATGACGGGTTCCGCGGCCATGAGCTCGTCCTCTCCTGCTCCTGCGTAGCGCACAGCGCGCATCGGCTAGCGCGCCTCAGCTGACGGGCGGGCCGTCCCGGCGCCCCACCCGAACTAGTACGCGTTCTAGTTCTCCCCGCAGTCTTATGACCAGAACACCCGGTACGCAAGGGTCTTGCACGCGGCTTACACGGATTCCACACGCAACAGTTGGCGCGGGGCCCCTTGTCACTTCTAGAACTCGTTACTACCTTCAAGCCAACTTCTGATGGGCCGTCAGACTTTGGAGCCGCCCGATGACCTGCCCCGCACTGCCCGAAGGCTTCGACGCCACCGACCCGGACGTACTCCAGGCCCGGGTCCCCTACCCCGAGTTCGCGCAGTTGCGGCAGACCGCACCGGTGTGGTGGTGCCCGCAGCCGCGGGGCATCACCGGCTTCGACGACGAGGGGTACTGGGCCGTCACCCGGCACGCGGACGTCAAGTACATCTCCACGCACCCGGAGTTGTTCTCCTCCACGACGAACACGGCGATCATCCGCTTCAACGAACACATCCAGCGCGATGCGATAGATGCCCAGCGATTGATCATGCTGAACATGGATCCGCCGGAACACACCCGCGTACGCCAGATCGTGCAGCGCGGCTTCACCCCGCGGGCCATCCGCGGGCTGGAGGACGCCCTGCGCGACCGGGCCCACAAGATCGTCGCGGAGGCCCTGGAAACCTCGGCCGACGGCAGCTTCGACTTCGTCACCCAGGTGGCGTGCGAGCTCCCGCTGCAGGCCATCGCCGAGCTGATCGGCGTACCGCAGGAGGACCGGTCCCGGATCTTCGACTGGTCGAACAAGATGATCGCCTACGACGACCCGGAGTACGCGATCACCGCCGAGGTCGGCGGCAACGCCGCGGCGGAGATCATCGGCTACTCGATGAACCTGGCCGCCGAGCGCAAGGAGTGCCCGGCCAAGGACATCGTCACGCAGCTGGTGGCGGCCGAAGGCCAGGGCAACCTGGGCTCCGACGAGTTCGGCTTCTTCGTCCTCCTCCTGGCGGTGGCGGGCAACGAGACCACCCGCAACGCCATCAGCCACGGCATGCACGCCTTCCTGACCCACCCCGACCAGTGGGAGCTCTACAAGCGCACCCGGCCCTCCACCGCCGCCGAGGAGATCGTTCGCTGGGCCACCCCCGTGGTGTCCTTCCAGCGCACCGCCACCCAGGACACCGAACTGGGCGGGCAGAAGATCAAGGCGGGCGACCGGGTGGGGATGTTCTACTCCTCCGCGAACCACGACCCCGAGGTGTTCGAGAACCCCGACGCCTTCGACATCACCCGCGACCCGAACCCGCACCTGGGCTTCGGCGGTGGCGGCCCGCACTTCTGCCTCGGCAAGTCGCTGGCCATCATGGAGATCGACCTGATGTTCAACGCCCTGGCCGATGCCCTGCCCGACCTGCGCCTCGTCGGGGACGGCCCGCGCCGGCTGCGCGCGGCCTGGCTGAACGGCATCAAGGAACTGCGGGTGAGCCACGGCTGACGGCCACCGCCGACAGCCGCGCCTGACCCGTGATCCAAGGACGGCAGGGGCCCCACCTCCCACGCCCGGCCCCTGCCGTCCCTCGGTTGTTACCCGCGGGTCGTTACCTTCTCGCCGCCTTCGAGATCATTGCCTTCGCGGCGGACCGGACCCCAGACTGCCCGGATGAACCTTGAGGACCCCAGCGCGAGACGGTGGCAGCGCCTGCCCACGACGTGGCAGCGGATGGTCGATCTCGGCGGCGGTTCCGAGTCCATGAGCCAGGGGGTCCTGGCCCTCATCGAGGCCGCCCGCGAGGAGCCGGAACTGCGTCGGCTGTACCCGTACACCAGCCACTTCACCCTGTGGTTCAGCGCCTCCGACGGGCACCCCTTCGCCGTGACCGCGCCGGCCGTGGAACCCCTCCCCGACGGCCGCTTCCGCGTCCGCGGCCCCCGCCAGACCACCGTCCTGGGCGAAGCGGACACGGCCCGGGCGGCGATAGCCCTGGTCGTGTCGCATCTGTCGGCCGAGTAGCCCGGGCCGGCGAATTCATGCCCCCGGCAGGGCCCTGGCCGCCCACCTCCGCCACCCCCGCGCCGACCCGGACCCCGCCCCGAGTGGCGGAAGCCGCCGCACGGGCGGATCCTGACAGCACGCGGCGATCCATCGCGAAGGGGTGCCGGGACGGGCTGTTGCACCGCCCCGGCACCCC
>NZ_JBEXPT010000239.1:0-3586 GCF_040612195.1 Streptomyces sp. NPDC006450
GCCGCCCGCGGCACCCCCAGAACCGCGTCTTCCCGGCGGCGCGGGCGGGGCGGCACCCGCTGCTTATCAAAAACCAGGCGATGCTGCTCGGGGCGCGACGGACGGTTGTCCGTCGCGCCACCGGAAGGGGTGAAGAGTCGTAACTTTCCCGTACGGTTCGCGTTCGAGCACGCTAAGAACTAGGAGGAGCGGTCTACGAAGCCCCCGCGAGCACTCCCCCGGAACGGCCCCGGCCGATCCGGCGATCGGCGGCCAGGGAGGGGTCGAGGGACGGGACGGCGGCCAGCAGCTCCCGGGTGTAGGCGTGCGCCGGCCGGTCGTAGACCTCGTCGACGGGGCCCTCCTCCACGATCACCCCGCCCCGCATGACGGCGACCCGGTCGCTGACCTGACGCACCACCGCGAGGTCGTGCGCGATGAAGACCAGCGCGATCCCGAGCTCCCGCTGGAGCTCTGCCAGCAGGGCGGTGACCTGCGCCTGCGTGGTCACGTCGAGGGCCGAGACGGGCTCGTCGCAGACGATCAGCCGGGGTCGGGGCGCGAGGGCCCGGGCGATGCCGACGCGCTGGCGCTGGCCGCCGCTGAACTCGTGCGGATACCGGTCGTAGTGCGCCTCCTCCAGCCCCACGCGGAGCAGCAGTTCGCCGACCCTGGCCCGGATCACCCGCTGGTCCTTCTCCCCCGCCGCACGCAGCGGGTCGGCGATGGACTCGCCGATCGAGCGGCGCGGATTGAGCGAGGACACCGGATCCTGGAAGACCATCTGCACCCCGGGCACCACGCCGGCGCTCTCCACACCATCCCGCCGGACCTGCCCCGAGCTGGGCTCCAGCAGCCCGACGAGCATCCGCCCGAGGGTGCTCTTGCCGCTGCCGCTCTCCCCGACGATCCCCAGCGTCTCCCCGCCCCGCACCATCACCGACACCCCGCCCACGGCCTCCACCCGCCGCTTCCCCCGCCCGAACTCCTTCCGCAGCGAAAACGCCTCGACGACGGGCGGTTCCAGCCCCGCCGCGTCCGGCCCCGCCGCGTCCGGCCCCGCCGGCGTGTGGGACGCGGACACGGGCAGCGCCCGTACGGCCCCCGGTCGGGGCACCCGCACCGCGTCGAGCCTCGGCACCGCCGCCAGCAGGGCAGCGGTGTACGGATCGGCCGGAGCCGCCAGCACCGGCCCCACCGCGCCCCGCTCCACGACACCCCCGTCCCGCATCACCAGCACCGCGTCCACATTCTCCGCCGCCACCCCCACGTCGTGCGTGACCAGCAGCAGCCCGAGCCCCCGCTCCTCCCGCAGCCCGTGCAGCAGGTCGAGGATCTGTGCCTGGACGGTGACGTCCAGCGCCGTGGTCGGCTCGTCCGCGATCAGCAGCTTCGGCTCGCACGCCAACGCCATCGCGATCAGGGCCCGTTGCCGCATGCCCCCGCTGAACTCGTGCGGCCGGGCCCGGGAGCGGCGTACCGCGTCGGGTATGCCCACCCGGTCGAGCACCTCCACCGCCCGCGCCCGGGCCGCACGCCGCGTCACGGGGGCGTGCACCCGGTACACCTCGGCGATCTGGTCGCCGATGGCGTAGTACGGGTCCAGGGAGCTCAGCGGGTCCTGGAAGACCATCGCGGCGACGGCCCCGCGCAGTTCCCGGAGCTCGGCCGGGGAGGCAGCGCCCACGTCGGTGCCGCCGACCCGGACGGTGCCGCCGAGCCGCGCGCCGGTCCCGTGGTGCAGCCCCAACAGGGCTGCGGCGACCGTGGACTTGCCGCTTCCGGACTCCCCCACGACGCCCAGGGCGCGGCCGGGCTCCAGGGTGAAGGACACCCCGTCCACGGCTCGTACGTACTCCCCGGGCCGGCCGACCGGGAAGTCGACGGTGAGGCCGGCGACCTCCACCAGCGCAGCGTTCGTCATGCCAGAACCACCCTTCGGTCCGCGACGGCGTACAGCACGTCGGCGACGACGCCCGCGAGCACGACGGCCGCGCCGATGGCGAGGACCACGCCCACCACCACGGGCAGGTCGACCACGCGCACGCCGTCGATGAGGGTCTTGCCGAGCCCGGGGATCCCGAACAGCGACTCGGTCAGCACGGCGCCGCCGATCATCGTGCCGAAGTCCACGGCGCTGAGCGCGATCACCGGTGCCACCGCGCCCCGCACGGCGTGCCGGGTCACGACGGCCCGCTCCCCCACCCCGTAGGCGCGGAAGGTGCGGATGTGGTCTTCGGCGAGCGTCTCCAGCGTGGAACTGCGGCTCAGCCGGGCGTACTTGGCACTCTCGAAGAAGCCGAGGGTCACCCAGGGCAGCAGCATGTTCCACGCCCACTGCTCGGGGTCGTCGCCGAGCGGTACGTACGTGGGGAAGGGCAGCCACTGGAGGTGGGCGCAGACGGCCATGAGCAGCAGGAGCCCGAGGATGAAGACGGGGGTTCCGGTGGCGGCGAGCGTGAGCACGGTCAGCGCCCGCTCGGTGAAACCGCCCCGGCGCAGCGCGGACAGCAGTCCGGTGCCGACGCCGATCACCAGCCAGATCACCAGCGCGCCCAGCGCCAGCGACAGGGTGGCGGGGAGCCGCTCCAGCAGCAGCTCGGTGACCTGCTGGTCGTTCTGGTACGAGAATCCGAGGCAGGGCGCGTCGCAGTGCAGGACGAGCCCGGCGCCGCCGGATTGGTCGCGGCCCACCAGCAGCCCCTGGAGGAAGTTCAGGTACTGGGCGACGGTCGACTCGTTCAGCCCGAGCTGTTCGCGCACCTGGGCGATCTGCGCCGGGTTGCAGCGCTCGCCGCAGGCGAGGCGGGCGGGGTCGCCGGGGACCAGGTAGAAGAGGGCGTAGATCACGACGGACAGGGTGAGCAGCACGAGCAGGGCCCCGCCGGTCCGTCTGAGCACGAAGCGGGTCACGCCCTGCGCTCCTTTCCGGTGCCGACCCGCAGCCGCGAGTCCTCGCGCGGGTCGAGGGCCGTGCGGACGGCGTCGCCGAGCACGGTGAAGGCGAGCACGGTGACGAAGAGCAGCCCGGCGGGGAACAGGACGTAGGCGGGGTCGGCGCGGAACCAGGTCTGGGCGCTGGAGAGCATCTGCCCCCAGGAGGGGGTGGGCGGCTTCACGCCGACGCCGAGGAAGGACAGCGAGGCCTCGGCCACCATGGCGCCGGGGACCTTGATCGCGGCGAGGGTGATGACGGGCGCGGCCAGCGAGGGCAGCAGCTCGCGGCGGGCGATCCGCAGGGTGCCGTTGCCCGAGAGCCGGGCGGCGTCCACGAAGTCCAGTTCCTTCAGTGAGAGGGTCTGGGCGCGGACCATCCGGGCGAGGCCGCCCCAGTCGAGCAGTCCGATGACCAGGATCAGCAGCAGCGGCCGTGGGAACCCGGGCGGGACGACGGCGGTGAGGGCGATGGCGATCACCAGCATGGGCAGGGCGATCATCACATCGGTGACCCGGCTGACGAGCTGGCCGGCGACCCGGCCGCCGAGCGCGGCGGCGAGCCCGACGGCGACCCCCCCCCTGAAGGGCAAGGTGACGATCAACGCGAAGAAGAACGGCGGCAGCTACGACCTGACCGCCACGACCGCCAAGGGCGTGATGAACAGCCCCG
>NZ_JBEXPT010000240.1:0-2068 GCF_040612195.1 Streptomyces sp. NPDC006450
CGCGAGGGCATCACGCAAGGCGGTGCGAGAGCACCGCCCAAGACGGCGCGAGAGCATCGCGCAAGGCAACGCGAGGGGTCAACCAGGGCCGCGACACACGGCCGGTTCGGGCGGTTGTGGCCCCCTCACGGGCGTGTGCGCGAGGCGGGGCGGGGCGGGGGCTGCTACACAGCAGAACCCCGCAGACCAGGGGCACCGAAGCGGAGGAGCGACGGATGGACCATCCGGCAGAGCAGATCAAAACCTTCGCGGCGCCGACCGCGCCGCCGCAGGCGCAGGACGTAAGGGCCACCGCCGCCTGCGCCGCGGGGGTGCTGATGGCCCTCGTTCCCTGTACCTCGGCCAAGGCCCGCCGGATGCTGGACGAGGTGGCGATGGGGGCGGGCACGGACGTGCGGGGGGCCGCCGAAGCCGTACTCGACGCCCAGACGGGCAAACCCCTCGCGCCCGCCGTCGAGGACGTGCTGCGCCACGTGCTCGCCCTGGCCCGGAACCTGCCGGCCCCGCCGGCAGGTTCCTGGTCGCCGCCGGAGCCGGACGTCCTGCGCCAGCACGTCAATCACCTGCGTGCCGTTCGCCGCCGAGCGATGGCGGCTCCCGGGGACGCGAACGTGCGCGGCGAGATGGAGGAGGCGGCGTACACCCTCTGCGTCGTGATGGGCCAGCGCAGCGCCCACGGCGCACTCCTCGCCGCGGAGGAGCTGCTCGCCGTCAGCCGGCTGAGGCCGGGAACGCCGGGGCGGCGCTGCTGATCACCTCCCGGCAGTCAGGTGCGCAGGCGGCTGTTGCCTTCCTCGTGCCCGTCGGCGGCCGGCTCGTCGAACCAGTAGTCGCCCGCCGCGAGGTAGCGGAAACTGTGGGTGGCCTTGGCGGGGAGGGCCACGGTCACGGCGCGCATGCCGTCGGTCCGGGGTTCGAGGACGTGCGTGCCCGGGTGCCAGTCGTTGAACGTACCGACGACGCTCACCGGCCCGGGCGGAATGGCCCCGGGAAGTACGAAGGTGACGTCGGTCGTGTGCTTTCGGCGCTTGCGCTCCAGCACGGACAGCTCCTTTCCGTGGGGCGGGCGTTGCCCGCCGACCCGGTCAGCCTGATGACCGGCGCCCGTTCCGGGGCACGACCCGCCGCACGGGGCGACCCGCATCACCCGTCCGGAGCGGACCCGGTCGCGCGGGACTTCGCCGGCACCGTCGGCTCGGCCCGAACGAACCTCCCCCGCCCGGGCAGACGCCCGGCCGACGGGCAGGCAGGAACCGGGGCGGAACCAGGGCGGGAGCAGCAACGCCGGCACCACGATGGCTGAACGGGGCCGACGACCGAACCGCGCCGGCGGCGCCTCAAGCGGGCCAGGTGCCGGTCAGGCGTTTGGCGGCCACCGCGCCCCCGCGGTCGATCGCGGCCTTGACCGCGGCGAACACGGCGCCCTGGAGGGCCGCGGCGATGAGGATCTCCCGCCACGAACGCCCCTCGTCGGTCGCGTTCGGAGCGTCGTCCTCGTGGCCGAGCCACTTCCAGATCTGCTGGAAGGCCGCACCGGCCAGCAGACCCCCCGCGGCACCGAGCGCCAGCCCCACGGGCTTGTAGGCGATCTTCGAGGTTTGCACCGCTGCCTCCACTCCGTAGCCGTTCTCCCCGGCACCTGCCCAGAGCCCCCCGCGGCTAACGCGCCGAGCACCGCGGGCAGGTTTACCGGACGGGCATTCGGACAGACGCGGCACGTCAGATGGCCGCCAACGATCGGAGTGAGAGCCGTGTCGGGTGAGCAGAAGATCAAGGCCAAGAAGGAACAGGCCAAGGGCAAGGCCAAGGAAGCGATGGGCCGCACCGTCGGTAACGAAAGCCTCACTGCCAAGGGGCGCGCGGAGCAGATGAAGGGTGATGCCCGCCAGGCCAAGGAGAAGGCGAAGGACGCCCTCAAGGACTAGCGCGGCAAGGACCAGCGCGGCAGCACGGCTCCACCGAAGCCGCGACGTGAACGGCCACGGCCTCCTCCCCGAAACGGGCGACGGAGGCCGTGGGGGGTCGACGGGGCCCCGGGGGCGGCCGGGCCCGGGGGCGGGACCCGGGC
>NZ_JBEXPT010000240.1:2078-3547 GCF_040612195.1 Streptomyces sp. NPDC006450
CACCCACCCCCCCCGCCCCGTCCCCGCCCCGCGCCACCCCCCACAACCGGGCCAGGGCGGCGGTGCCCTCACGACGGGCACCCGGTCGCGACCGAGCCCTGCTGCGGAACCGGTACACGGTGGAGCGCCCGCCGATGGACGGCGGCCGGGTTTCCGACGGGTCGGGCGGCCGTGCTCCGGTGTGGGCCCCGCGCCGCCGGGTGACATCCGGGCCCGGACCGTTCCGGGCGGGGCGGGGGCACGTACCCCCAACCGCGAACCCGATCCGGGGTCCGTCTCCCGGGCGACCGGGGCGAAGCCCGCACCACCCACCGGCTCCTCGGCCGGCACGGTGTCGTCGGATTGAAGACGGGCACCAGCCCCCCGCCGCGGGCAATGTCCTGTGGGCCGCCTACAGGGACGTCGGCGGCACCCGCAGGCTGGTCCTCGGCGCCGTCCTCGCCCAGCGGACCGGCTGCTCGCCGGTACGCGCGCGGGCAGCCGTCCGGGCCCACAGCCGGCGGACCGGGAGGGGCGGTCGCACTGTCTGGTCGCGGTCGAGCGGGGTAGGCGATCGGGAGGGTGGCCTGACGAGGCCCGACGAAGGAGACAGGCATGAGCGAGCAGGGAAGCGAGCAGGGAACGGACGCCGGGCGGAACGACGGCGGAGGGAATGACCACGGGGGCCCTGACCCCGGCGGACGCGACGCCGGTGGGCACGCCGCCAAACGCCCGCGTCCGGGCATCGGACGCGAGGAGCAGGCACGTCCTGACCGCCCCCGGGGCAACCCGGCCCAGGCCGGCCCGCCCCAGGCAGACCGTCGCCCCGAGCTGCTGCCCGACGAGGGGGCCATGGTCGACGAACACGGACGCCCGCCCGGAGTTGCGTCGCGCACGGGTACCGGCTCCGGCTCGCCACCGTCGGACCCGGAGCGCGTCGAGCGGGCCGCCCGGAGGGTGGACCCGGATTCTGCCGACCCCCGGTGAACGCGTCGCACGGGCCCCGGCCGGGGGCCGCTGAAGCTTGCGTTCGACCGGGGCGCGGGTCGACCGTCGAATCAGGTCGGATCGCGCTCTCCTGCCCCCGTGACCGCGGGGCGGGAACCGGTCCGGGCGAGCTGCGGTGGGACGAGGTGAGCGTCATGGTGAACGCCTTCGGCATTGCGACGGCCTCCCGCGGCCGGACCGTGCACCTGATGCCGCAGGGCGATCTGGACCAGGAGGCGGGCGCGGCCTTCGACCGCCTGCGCCCCGTGCTCGGTGAGGCGACCGAGATGGTCATCTGCGACCTGCGCGGAGTGCCGTTCATGGACGTGGCCGGCCTGCACCACCTGCCCGGCTTCCTGCGCACGGTGCAGGAGTGGGGCACGCAGGTGCACGCGTTGCAGTGGCAGCGCCAGCCGACGTGCCTGCTGACGCTGGTCGACGGCCTTCGGCCGCCCGGCCCGCCCGGCCCGCCGGGCCCCGCGGACCGCGACGCGCTGGCCGGG
>NZ_JBEXPT010000241.1:0-3426 GCF_040612195.1 Streptomyces sp. NPDC006450
CGCGTCACAACCGGCCCCCGCGCCCCCGCCGCCGGGGGGGGGGGGCCCCCCCCCCCCCGGCGGGGCCCCCCCGGGCCCCCCCGGGGGGGGCGCCCCGCGCCCCCCCCCCCGCGGCCGGATCCGCACCCCGTACGGCGAGCCAGACGGCACGGCGCAGCCGCGCGACGCGAACGGCCAGGTGGGCGGGGAGGTGGGCGGAGAGCTGGTCGGAGCGGGGGCCGGCGGGCCGGTCGACCGGTGGAGTCCCGTACGACACGGGTTAGTCGATACCGCGGACGATGCTGAACTCCTCGTGGAACTCCGCGTCGTCCTCGTCCGCGCCGGCCAGCCGCAGCGGCGGCGCTACCCCCACCGGGGCCAGGCCGAAGAAGTGCATCTCGACCTCCCGGAAATCTTGCCTGACGTCGTAGGTGAACATGGGCGGCTCCTTCACGATGAGTCGCCCCACGATGTCAAGAGCCGCTAGGGATCCGCTCGACGTCGGATCGCTCGCCGATCGAGTGGAGCCGGAGGCGGGCCGCCCGCTGGGCGGCCGGGCCGCGCCGCTGGGCGATCCGCGGCGGCTCGTCCCCTTCGAGGATGGCGAGCACCTGGGCGAGCGTCGTCTCGGCGCCGGTGGCGGGCAGTTCGCGCAGCAGCCGCGCGCAGTGGGCCACCAGGCGGCCCGCGTCGGCTCCGGACATCCGGGACCGGTCGTGCGCGGCGGTCAGCGTCAGCGAGCCGTCGGGGCCGCGGTGCGTGAGCAGGGCCACGGGGAAGGCGGTGTGCGCGCCGCTCGCGTACAGCGGCTCGATCCGTACGCCGTGGTCGGCCAGCTCGGCGCGCAGCTCCCGCGGCGGGCGCGGCACGCTTCCGACGGACACCAGGCTCGCCAGCAGCGGCCCGCCGCCCGTGGCCCGGCCGGTCCACTCGTGGATCTGCCCGGTGGAGACCCACTCGTACGCCGCCATGTCCAGCGCGCGGTCGCGCAGCACCGTCAGCAGCCGGCCCAGCCGGTGCTCCGGGTCGACCTGGACGGACATCGGCAGGCAGTTGCGCATCGGCGCGGGCAGCCGTTCGACGGCCTCCAGGGCGATGCCGCGCCCCGAAACGGTGACGCCGAATCCGACCTGTGCGGGGCCGCTGAGGCCCGCGCCGCGGTACAGCAGCATCGCCCAGACCGCCTGCAGCGCAGTGGAGTCGGGCACCGCCAGTTCGGCGGCCCAGCGGTACAGCCGCTCGGCCTCCTGGGCCGACAAGCGCGCCTCGGCGCGGCCGCAGCCGCTCTCCAGGGTGTCCGGGCCGGGGGCGGCGGGCAGTACGGCAGGCGCGCCCTCGGGTACCGTCCGGGTCCAGAACTCCCGTGCGGGGCCCGGGTCCTGGCGCTCCAGCCAGCGCGACCAGTCGCGGATGTCGGGCCGGCGCTCCCCTCCGGGCAGCGCGCCGCCGGCCAGGTAGGCCCGGTAGAACTCGTCCAGGAGGACGCACACGCTCCAGGCGTCCAGCAGGCCGTGGTGGAAGGTGAGCAGCACGCGCGTGGCGGGCGCGGCGGGCGTCGGCTCGTCGACCAGGGTGACCCGCAGCGGTCCGGGGCCGCGCAGGTCGAAGCCGCGCAGCCGGTCGCGTTCCACCAGCTCGTCCCAGTCGACGCCGTCGGCCCGGTGGCGTACGACTTCGGCGGCGGCCCGGTCGTGCAGGACCACGCGCGGCCACGGCTCCCAGTCGACGGCGGCGCGCAGCACCGTCTCCCGGTCGGTGACGGACTGCCAGGCCGCGGTGAACCGCTCGGTGTCCAGGGGTCCGCACCAGCGCCAGGAAAGCTGCTCGACGTGGCGGCCGGTGCCGCGGTGCTCCAGCGAGTCCAGCAGCAGGTCGTGCTGCCACCAGGTCAGCGGCAGGGTGGAGCCTGCCTGGCGACCGCCTCGTCCCCGGCCCGCGCGCGGGCGGCTCGGCCTGGCCATGCGGTCGCCCCCTCCGGTCCAGATCATCCCGTACGGGGCCCGGAACGCCGGAAGACCCGTGGGAGCGGGGCGCCCGAGGGCGCGGTGCTCCCGGGTCCACCGTGGAGCAACCCGCTGCCGGGGACCTGGCAGGGCGCTGACGCGCCTCGAAGTCCGCCGCAGAACGCCTCAAGGCCCTGACCCGGGCCGCAGGTCAGTTCGCGTTCTGGTTCATCGCCGAAAGGAATCCCTGGTCGAGCATGGTCCCCACCGACGTGTCGTCCGCGGTGGACAGCCCCGCGTCGTGGCAGGCCGTGCTCAGCAGGTAGCGGCCCATCACCGGGTGCGTGGCGAAGCCCCACTCCCCCCGGGTGGCCGCGCTGCCGTCCGGGGCGTGCAGCCGCACGCCCGTCACGCCGGACTCCTGGAAGCCGAACTCCTTGAAGCCCAGCCGCAGCCCCTGCCCGAGTGCCTTGCTGTACGCCTCTTTGAGGGTCCACAGCTTCAGCGCGTACGGGACCCGCTCCGCCTCCGGCAACCCGGCGATCTCCACCACCTCGGCCGGGGTCAGGATCTGCGCCTCCAGCAGGTCCAGCCGTACGTTGCGGCTGGCCAGCTCCACGTCCACACCGATGCGGCCCGTGCGGCTCAGCCCGACGGCCATCAGGTCGCCGGTGTGGGACAGGCTCAGCTCGATCTGGTCGAAGCCGCGCAGGTAGGGGCGCCCGCCCAGCCGGTAGGCCAGGTCGAGGTACTCCGGCGGGATGCCGAGCGCCGCCGCCGCCGTGTACTTGATGAGCAGCCGGGCGGCCGCGAAGCGGTAGCGCACGGTGGCGTCGGGGGTGCGCCGGTAGCGGTCCCAGTCCGGCCCGAGCAGCTCGCGCAGCCGGGGTGTGGTCAGCACGCTGGGCAGCCATTCGCTCCAAGTCGTGTGGACCACCGCGTTGCCGAGACCGGTCAGGTTCTCCTTCACCCCGTGCCACGGACCGTGCGGCCGCGGCACACGGAGGGGGGCGGCGCATCTCACCTGGTCCATCGTCGTCTCCTGCGTGTAGTGCCGTCCGTCCCGGTCCCGCGGGGCGGACGGCGATCTGGCCGGGGCGTTCGTCCACCGCCCCGGCACGTCTGCGGTGCCGTGACCGGAAGGCGGGGCGGGCCAGGTCACCGCACGCCGCCTTCCCGGCACGCCTGCGGTGCCGTGAGCGGAAGGCCGGTGGGCGGGCGAGGTCGCCGCACGCCTCAGCCCGCCAGCGCCGTCCCGTACAGGTCGAGGCTCCGCCCCTCGCGGCACCGCCCCAGCACCTCGTCGAGCACCGAGCCCACCACGCCCTCGGGCAGGTCGGGCACCACCGCCCCCAGCCGCCGTGCGATCCGGCTCAGCGCGAGCACGGCCCAGGCGGGCTCCTCCAGGAACGATCCGGTCCCGGCCTGCCCCTCCCACGTGCCGAGCACGGCCGCGGCGGCGAGCACCAGCGCGTACCGGTCCGCCAGCGCGCAGGCCTGCGCG
>NZ_JBEXPT010000242.1:0-3388 GCF_040612195.1 Streptomyces sp. NPDC006450
GTCCGCGGCGCAGCTCGCGCCGCAGCCGGCGCTCCAGCGGGGTCAGCGGCAGATCGGGCCGCATCCGGTCCGGGTGCCCCGGCGGGGGCTCGTCCCACATCGCGCCGGTGTCCGGGCCGCCGTCCATACCGCCCTGTCCCACGGCCTGCAGCCGCCCGAGGGCGATCAGCCCCTCCCACACGGCGCGCACGAACGGGCGCGGGGACAGGGCGCTCATATCGCCTCCAGGGCGTTCGGCCGCCGGTGGGCGGGCGGGATGTGCGGTCACGATCCGCCCCCGTGGTCGAGAAGCCGGCGCGGACGGCCGGAGCACCGGTGGACCCCGGGTACGTGCCCCGGCGCGCTGCGGTGGAGATCCGGCCGAGGTGAACCGCCGTACGGACGACGCTGCGCCGCGGTAGCGGAGAACGGGGCCGAGGGCCTTCTCCGCGCGGTCCGTGCGGGGCCGCGGAAGGCCGGGACACCCCGGCGGCGCGGAGCCCCGGGCCGCCCACCGGGACGGGGGTGGCCGGGTGGGCGGCAGGGGCGGCAGGGGCGGTCGCGAGCCGGGCCGGGGAAGGGGAACTGCCCCCGGACACCGGCGGCGTCGTCCGTCGGGCCGGCGCCGCCCGAGCACCGCCCGGAGAGTCTCGGAGGCCGGACTCGCGGGCGGCTCAAGCCGAGGGGGGCGGACCCCGGCCGGACCCGCCCCCGAGGAGGTCGCACGTCCAAAAGGGGAGGCCGGGCCGTCGGATCGAGGCGGACGCAGCCGTCGGCTGGAGCCGCGCTCCAGTCAAGCCCATGCGGTCTGCGAGCGGTTCCGGACAGTGTCGTGGGCACGGCCGTCAGCCCAGGGCCGCACGACAGCGTCGTCGGCGGCCCCCAGCGGCAGGCGGACGGGTTCGCCGGTGTGAGGGCACCGGCGCAGTGGTGGCACCGTGCCGGGCGGGGGTCGGAGCCCCGCCGGTACGGCGGCGCCGCAGCCTGGACGCCGCCGGTCGGAGCCGGCCGGCGTACCAAAGAGGAGGGTGTGGAAGATGTCGGATGCGCGTGTGCACCGCACGGTCCACGAAGTGATCGCGGCGGCCCCGGCCGGAGTGATGTACGGGCTGATCGCGGACGCCACCCGGTGGCCGTTGTTCTTCGCGCCCTGTGTCCACGTCGAGCAGCTCGACTTCGACGGGACGCGGGAGCGGCTGCGCATGTGGGTCACCGCGGGCGAGACCGTCAAGTCCTGGGTGTCCAGCCGGCACCTGGACGTGGAGCGGCTGCGCGTGGCGTTCACCCACGACCTGCCCGCCGCGCCCACGCGGTCCATGAGCGGCGTGTGGACGGTGGTGCCGCTGGGCGAGTACGCCGCCAAGGTGACCCTGGAGCACTCCTTCACCGTCGCAGGGGACGTACCGCAAGACGTGGCCTGGGTCGAGCGGGTCACCCTCGAGAACAGCCGCGCCCAGTTGGACCGGCTGGCCGAGCTCGCCGAGTACTGGACGCGTCTGGACGACCTGGTGTGGTCCTTCGAGGACACCGTACGGGTCAACGCCCCCGGCGATCTGGTGTTCGACTTCCTGTACCGGGCGCGGGACTGGCCCGCCGAACTCCCGCACGTCAACCGGCTCGACCTGGTCGAGGACGAGCCGGGCGTACAGCTGATGTCCATGGGAAGCCTGTCCGTCGACGGCAGCGCGCACAGCACCGAATCGGTGCGCATCTGCTTCCCGGGCGCCCAGCGCATCTGCTACAAGCAGACCCGGACCTCGCCCCTGCTGACCGCGCACACCGGCGAGTGGTCGATCGAGCCCGACGAGTCCGGGGTGACCCTGACGGCCCGGCACAACGTGCTGCTGCGCGAGGAGAACATCGAGAGCGTGCTGGGCGAGGGCACCGACGCGGTGGCCGCCGGCCGGCACGTGCGCGAGACGATGGGCCAGGCAGGTCTGTCCGTACTGCGCCACGCCGCGCAGTACGCCATCGACTCGGTCCGCGTCCTGTGACCGCGATCCAGGACACCACGGCCCCCGTACGGGACACCCACGCACCCGTACGGGACAGAAGTGAGGCGGCGCCCGCCACCGCGTCCCGGCCCGCCGCAGCGTCCGAGCGCGCCGCCCGGCTGGAGGCGGCCCTCGGCGACCCCCTCGACCCGGACAACCCGCACGGACACCTGGCGCTGCTGCGCGCCGACGAGGCCCGCGAGGCGCCGGCGGCCACCGAGGCGCTGCTCGCCGAGGCGGGCCTGGGCGCCGAGTTCGTCCCGTACGACCTCGGCGGCCGGCTCACCGACCTGGAGGAACTCGCCCGGGTACTGCGCCCGTTGTTCCGCCGCGATCTCGCGCTCGGCTACGGGTTCGGCATCACCTCGCTCTTCGCCGCCTGCGCGGTGTGGACCGCGGGCACCGAGCCGCAGCGCCGGGCGCTGGCCGCGCACCTCCTCGACGGCGGCCGGGTCACGATCGTGCACCGCGAGGTGGCGCACGCCAACGCGATCCTGCGCAACGAGGTCGAGGCGACTCCCGGCCCGGACGGCGGCTGGGTGCTCAACGGGCACAAGGACGTGGTCATCAACGCCCACCGCGCCGAGGCCTTCGTCATGTACGCGCGCACCGCGCGCGAGGACGGACCGCGCAGCCACTCCGTGCTGCTGGTCGGCCCCGAGCCGCCCGCCTCCGGCGAGGTGCGCAGGCTCGGCAGGGTCGAGATGCCGGGCATGCGCGGCGCACACTTCTCCGGACTCGAATTCGCCGATGTGTCAGCGGGTCCCGAGGCGCTGGTCGGCGAGGTCGGCGAAGGGGTGTCGCTGGCGCTGCGCAGCTTCCAGATCAGCCACTGCCTGATTCCGGGCGTGGTGCTGGCCGGCGTGGACAGCGTGCTGCGCCAGGCCGTGCGCGCGGCCGTGGAGAACCGGCCCGACGCCAAGCCCGCCCGCCGCTGGCAGAAGGTGCTCGCCGGGGTCTTCGCGGACCTGCTGGCCTGCGACAGCATGGCCGTCACCGGGCTGCGGGCGATGAGCCTGCTGCCGGAGGACGCGTACCTGCTGGCCGCCGCGGTCAAATACACGATGCCGGACCTGCTGCGGGAGGACCTGGAGGAGCTGGCGACCGTGCTCGGCGCCCGCGGCTACGACCGCGGGCCGCTGTACGGCGGCTTCCAGAAGCTCGTACGGGACCTGCCGGTGGCCGGTCTCGGACACGCGGGCACGGCCGTGTGCCAGGCGGTGCTGGTCCCGCAGCTGCCGGCGCTGGCGCGCACGGCGTGGTTCCGTACACCGGAGCCGCCGGCCGCGCTGTTCGCACCGGGGGCGCCGTTGCCGCCGTTCGACCACCGGCGCCTCGCGCACTCCGGTACGGATGCGAGCTCGGCGAGAAGAACGTCCACATCGGCCCGTCCGACTACGTCGCGTGGCTCGACG
>NZ_JBEXPT010000243.1:0-3342 GCF_040612195.1 Streptomyces sp. NPDC006450
GACCCGGCTGCGCGGCTGTCAGGCCCGCCTCGCGGCCTCTCCCGAGGATCCCGCGGCCCTGCGCGCCATGGACGACACCGCGCATACCCTGTGTGTGCTGATGGGCAGGGCCACCGCCCTCGAAGCCATCACCGCGGCGGAGGAACAGCTCGCCGCGGCGCCGTAGGAGTCCCGCCGGGACCCGGGGTCAGCGCTTGTCGGTGTAGCGGACGCGTGCCCACAGGGGCAGCACGAACCAGCACAGCACGTACCAGGCGAACACCCCTGTGACGAGCCATGTCGCGAGGGCGTTGCCGGTCGCGACCCTGAGGACGAGGAGCAGGGCCGAGGTGCTCGTGGCCAGGAGCAGCACGAGGCCGGCGGAGGTCAGGCGCGCGGCCCACGTGACGGCCTCGGGCTTGATCTTGCGGCCGGAGACGACACGGTGGAGGGCCACGGGGCCGATCAGGGCGCCGGTCGACAGGGACCCCAGGACCACCGTCACGACGTAGATGACCTTCTCGGTCTGCGGGAGCCCCGCGAACACGGGGGTGAAGGCCACCGTGAGCAGGAATCCGAACAGGATCTGAACGCCCGTCTGGGCGACCCGTATCTCTTGTACGAGTTCTTGCCACTGCCGGTCCGCGCGTTCCTCCGGGGACTCGTCGCGTCCCTGCTGATCCGTGCCGTTCGCCATCGGGCTCCTCCTTGAAGATCTCCTCGGACGTCGTCTGCCCCCGGGGCCCGGCATCATGTCCGCGGGGCGCGGTCCGCGGGTTCCGTGGGCGCCGGGCCGACGCGGAACGGGCTGGGCTCCCGGCGCACGAGCAGGTGCCGGGGGCCGCTGCTACGGCGGACGGCGGTCCTGCCGGCCTCCCTGACCCGCAGCCGGCGCCCTACCCGGACGTCGCTCCTGCCCCTGTTCCTCCGACCGCCTCTTCGGGAGCGGGCGGTCCGGGCGCGGTGCCGTCGCCGAAGGGGCGCCCGCCCAGGGCCGCACGGCCGTGTGCCGAGAGCCAGGTCGCCGGGTCGGGGCCCGCCGGGACGATTCCCGTGGGGTTGATGTCGGTGTGCACGAGGTAGTAGTGCCGCTTGATGTGGTCGAAGTCGACGGTGTCGCCGAAGCCGGGCGTCTGGAAGAGGTCACGCGCGTAGGACCAGAGGACCGGCATTTCGGTCAGCTTGTGCCGGTTGCACTTGAAGTGGCCGTGGTAGACGGCGTCGAACCGGACGAGCGTGGTGAACAGCCGCACGTCCGCTTCCGTGAGGGTGTCCCCGACCAGGTAGCGGGAGCGTTCGAGCCGGACGGACAGCCAGTCGAGGCGGTCGAACAGCCGGGCGTAGGCCTCGGCGTAGGCCGACTGGGTCCCGGCGAACCCGGCCTCGTAGACGGCGTTGTTGACGTCCTTGTAGACCACCTCGTTGATGGCGTCGATGTGCGGCCGCCGCGCGGGCGGGTAGAGATCCGGCGCCCCGGGCCGGTGGTACGGCTTCCACTCCACCGCCATGTCGATCGTGATCTGGGCGAAGTCGTTCGTCACCACCTTGCCGGTCTCGACGTCGACGATCGCCGGCACCGTGATGCCCCGGTCGTAGCCGGGGTCGCGCGCGAGGTAGGCCTCCTCCAGCCGTTCGATGCCGAGCACCGGGTCGCGCCCGCCGGGGTCGAGGTCGAAGCTCCAGCTGCGCTCGTCGTGCACGGGCCCGGCGACGGCCATCGGCAGGGCCCGCTCCAGGCCGAGCAGGCGCCGTACGATCACCGCCCGGCTCGCCCACGGACAGGCCCGGCTGACCACCAGCCGGTAGCGGCCGGGCTCGACGCGGTGGCCGTCCCGGCCGTCCGCGGTGATCCGGGTGGTGATGTAGCGGCTGTCCCGGGTGTATCCCTTGCCGTGGCTGACGTAACTCACGCCCGGCGCCTACCCACGATCGGCCGTACGATCCGTCGGCCGCGCGCGGGGTCACCTCCCTGCGGGGCGGCGGGGCCGGCGCCGGCTCGGGCTCGACGGGGAGGGGCAGGAGCCGGGGTCTTCGCATACGGTGTCTCGCTCCGGCGCCTGCCCGCTCCGGCCCGGCCCAATCCCGGATGCCGTGCCGGTCCGGGCCGACCCCTGCGACCGGACGGAGTTCCCTCACCCGAGCCGGCTCCCACATCGCTCTCGCCCGGTCGCCGTCACGCCGGGCGTCTGCCCTGGCCGCCCTCCTCCGTGCCCTCCCGGCCCGTTGCGTCGGGGCGGCGCGGCGGCCCTGCTCGGGGGAGCGTTCCGCCTGGTCAGGCCGCCCGGCGCGAGCCACGGCCGGAACCGGTGTCGGAGGCACTGCCGTCGGCGGTGAGCGCGTCGCGGAGTTCGTCGCGCGTCATGTTCGAGCGCCCGCGGATCCCCGCCGCCGCGGCCTTCTCGTAGAGCTCCGCCCTGGTCGGGCTCGTCCCGTCCTTCGCGTCGGGCGTCCCGCCGGCCCGATTCCGCGCGTGGCCCGAGGGCTTCCCCCGCTCCGCGTGCTTCCCGTGCTTCGCTCGCTTCCCCGGCTTCCCCCGGGCGCCGCCGGCCCGCTCGACACTGGCGCGCAGCGCCTCGGCGAGGTCGATCACGTGGGTGGCCTCGGCCGCGGGCTCCGCCTTCTCCACGCTCTCCCCCGCCCGCTTCGCCTTGATCAGGGCGGCGACCTTCTCCCGGAACGTGTCGTGGAACTCCTCCGGCTTCCACTCCATGCTGAGCGCCTCGACGAGCTGCTCGGCCATGCGCAGTTCCTTCTGCGAGGCCATGGCCGTGCGCGGCAGGGAGTCGATCTCCGCCCGGGGATCGCGGATCTCGTCCGCCCAGTGGAGCGTGTGGCAGGTGAGCAGGCCGTTCTCCGCCTTCACGGCCACGAGGTACTCGTGGCTTCGCATCACGAGTCGGGCGATCCCCGCCTTCTCCGCCTTGTCGAGGGCCTGCTCGACGAGGCTGTAGATCTTCCCGTACTCCTTGCCCTTCGGTGCCAGGTAGTACGTCGCGTCGAAGAAGATCGGATCGACTTCGGCCAGGTCCACGAACCCCTCGATGTCGAGCGACCTGGACCGGCCCGGGGCGATCTCGTCGAGTTCCTCGGGCTCCACGAGCACGTACGCGTCACCGTCGTCGAAGCCCTTGACGATCTCCTCGAAGGGGACCTCCTCGCCGGTCCGTTCGTTGACCCGCTTGTTGCGCACCCGGTCGGAGGTGCCGCGCTGCAACTGGTGGAAGTGGATGGTGTGGCTGTCGGTGGCCGTGTACAGGCCTACGGGCAGGGTGGTGTTGACTGAACTAGTTTCCGGATAATCGCAGGTCAGATGTGGTTTCTGCTAGCTTCCGGTCATGCTTGAGACGGGTGATCCCCCTCGGG
>NZ_JBEXPT010000244.1:0-3284 GCF_040612195.1 Streptomyces sp. NPDC006450
GGCGGCCCCGGTCGTGCACACCAACCCCCCCCCCCCCCCCCCCCACACCCCCCCCCCCCCCCCCCCGGGGGGGGGGGGGGGGGGCCCCCCCCCCCCCCCCACCCCCCCCAGATTTCCGGGTGGTGCGACACGGGAACGTCACACTTCCAGTCGCACCGCCCGGAGCACGAAGTCCGGAGTGATCAGTACCGCACCGCTCGCGGTCAAGTTTTCACCGGAAGTACCCCCATATCACCCCCGGTGACCCCACCTACCCCCGGTGTCACCAGCAGTACCAGCAGTACGGCAGAACCCACGCAGTACCCGCAGTACACGCAGTGCACCTTTTGCGTCGCCTCGGGCCGTCACCCCGGGTCGTGCAGCCAAACGCGTTTTCCCAAATCCCGTGTCTCCAATCTTTATGCGGGTGCCCCTTTGAACCTTGGGAGTTAGGCACCATGACCCAGTCCTCTGTGGAGCCCAAGACCAGTGCGGAGGAGGCCGGAGACGGCTCTCCGACCCCCGCTGGTCAGTCCTGGCTCGACCGGTACTTTCACATCAGCAAGCGCGGATCCAACGTCGGCAACGAGGTTCGTGGCGGTATCACGACCTTCATGGCCATGGCGTACATCCTCCTGCTGAACCCCTTGCTCCTTTCGGGCAAGGACGTCGCGGGCACCACGATGGCCGCCTCGGCGATCATCACCGCCACCGCGTTCGCCGCGGCCGTCACGACGCTCCTCATGGGCTTCGTCGGCAAGGTCCCGCTCGCGCTCGCCGCAGGTCTCTCCGTGTCCGGCGTGCTGGCCTCGCAGGTGGCCCCCCAGATGACCTGGCCGCAGGCCATGGGCATGTGCGTGGTCTACGGCGTCGTGATCTGTCTCCTGGTCGTCACCGGCCTCCGAGAGATGATCATGAACGCGATTCCCCTCGCGCTCAAGCACGCCATCACCATGGGCATCGGCCTCTTCGTCGCCCTGATCGGCTTCGTGAAGGCGGGCTTCGTCGGCAACGGCGGGGAGTTCATGCCCCCCGTCCAGCTCGGCGCGACCGGTGAGCTCTCCGGCTGGCCCGTGCTGCTCTTCGCCATCACCCTGATCGCGATCTTCATGCTCCAGGCCCGCAAGGTGCCCGGCGCGATCCTGATCGGCATCGTCGGCGGCACCGTCCTCGCCGCGATCCTCAACGCCATCGTGGACATCGACCCGAAGGCCTGGAAGAACGGTCCGCCGGAGCTCTCCGGCTCCGCCGTCTCGGCGCCCGACTTCTCGCTCTTCGGTGACGTCTCCTTCGGCGGCTGGGGCGACGTCGGCTACATGACGGTCGGCATGATCGTCTTCACCCTGGTGCTCGCCGGCTTCTTCGACGCGATGGCCACCATCATCGGCGTCGGCACCGAGGCCAAGCTGGCCGACGACAAGGGCCGCATGCCGGGCCTGTCCAAGGCGCTGTTCATCGACGGTGCCGGTGGCGCCATCGGTGGTGTCGCGGGCGGCTCCGGCCAGACCGTGTTCGTCGAGTCCGCCACCGGCGTCGGTGAGGGTGCCCGCACAGGTCTCGCCTCCGTCGTCACCGGCCTCTTCTTCGCCGCCTGCCTCTTCTTCACCCCGATCACGCAGATCGTCCCGGGTGAGGTCGCCTCCGCGGCCCTCGTCGTCATCGGCGCGATGATGATGCAGAACGCCCGCCACGTGGACTGGGCCGACAGCTCGACCTCGATCCCGGTCTTCCTGACCGTCGTGATCATGCCCTTCACGTACTCGATCACCGCCGGTGTCGCCGCGGGTGTCATCTCCTTCGTGGCCATCAAGGTCGCTCAGGGCAAGGCCCGTGAGATCGGTGGCTTCATGTGGGCGCTGACCGGAATCTTCCTGGTCTTCTTCGCGCTCCACCCGATCGAGAGCTGGCTCGGCGTCGGCTGAGCCGGCCACGGCCGATCAGGCCCTGTCCGATCACCGAGAGGTGATCACTTGGCAGAACCCGCACCCTCCACGTATCCGATACTGGAATCCGAACCCTCCGAGGAGGCCCCCATGCTGGATATCGCCGAAGAATTGAACCGGTGGGTCGAGCAGGGACGCGATTTCGCCGTCGCCACCGTCGTGGCGGTGGGCGGGAGCGCACCCAGGCAGCCCGGAGCGGCCCTCGCCGTCGACAGTGACGGCACGGCCATCGGTTCGGTCTCCGGTGGATGCGTGGAGGGTGCGGTGTACGAGCTGTGCCAGCAGGCGCTCGAGGACGGCGAGACCGTCCAGGAGCGCTTCGGGTACAGCGATGACGATGCCTTCGCCGTCGGCCTGACCTGCGGCGGAATCATCGACATCCTGGTGACCCCGGTCCACGCGGACTCTCCCGCCCGGGAGGTGTTCGCGGCCTCGCTGGCTGCCGCCGCCCGCGGGGAGGCGGCGGCGGTCGCCCGGATCGCCGAGGGGCCGGCCGAGCTCATGGGCCGCGCCGTACTCGTCCGGGGCGAAGGCTCCTACGAGGGCGGGTTCGGCGGCCACCCCGAGCTGGACCGCGCCATCGCCGACGAGGCCCGCGCCATGCTCGACGCCGGCAGGACCGGCGTGCTGGAGATCGGCGCCGACGGCCGCCTCTGCGGAGAGCCGCTCAAGGTGCTGGTCGAGTCGAGCGTCCCGCCGCCCCGGATGATCGTCTTCGGGGCCATCGACTTCGCCTCCGCCCTGGTGCGGATCGGCAAGTTCCTCGGCTACCGGGTGACGCTGTGCGACGCACGGCCCGTGTTCGCCACGAAGAAGCGTTTCCCCGAAGCGGACGAGATCGTGGTCGACTGGCCGCACCGCTACCTGGAGGAGCAGTCCTCCGCCGGTACGGTCGACGGCCGGACGGTCCTGTGCGTCCTCACGCACGACGCCAAGTTCGATGTCCCGCTCCTCGAACTGGCCCTCAAACTTCCCGTCGCCTACGTCGGGGCCATGGGCTCCCGCCGCACCCACGAGGACCGCAACAAGCGGCTCCGCGAGGTCGGTGTGACCGAGCTCGAACTGGCCCGGCTGCGCTCCCCGATCGGCCTGGACCTCGGGGCCCGCTCCCCGGAGGAGACCGCGCTGTCCATCGCCGCCGAGATCGTCGCCAACCGGCGCGGCGGCTCCGGCGCGGCCCTGACCGGCGCGCACATCCCGATCCACCCGGACGTCGCGAACACGGTGATCAGCAGGATCGGTTCCGTCGCTTGAAGAGGTGACGGGCTGTAGCGCGACATCATCGCCGAGCGGCTGCTCGGCCTCCCGAAGGGCCGCCGCGGATGCGCTTCCTGCCGACCGAAGAACAGGCGGACTTCGCCC
>NZ_JBEXPT010000245.1:0-3188 GCF_040612195.1 Streptomyces sp. NPDC006450
CGTACCGGCGCCGCCGCCCGGCGCGCAGCCCCGTAAGGACTCCGGCTCCGCGGCGTCCCCCGCCGGCGCGCCGGCGGCCGGCCGCACCGCCCGGATCGACGCCCTGCTGGAGCGGCTCACCCTGGAGGAGAAGACCGTCCTGCTGCACGGCGGCCCGGACCCGGAGCCGCTCGGCCAGGCCGGCTACGTGCCGGGCATCCCGCGCCTGGGCATCCCGGCGCTCCGCCTCGCCGACGGTCCGGCAGGGGTCCGCGTCGCCAGGCCCGCCACCGCGCTGCCCGCGCCGGTCCTGCTCGCCTCCGCCTTCGACCCGGCGCTCGCCCGCGCGTACGGGCGGGTCATCGGCCGCGAGGGCCGCGCGCTGGGCATCGACGTGCTCCTTTCGCCGATGGCCAACCTCATCCGCACCCCGTACGCCGGGCGGAACTTCGAGACGTTCTCGGAGGATCCGAAGCTGACGGCCGACCTGGTCGCCGAGGTCGTCCGGGGCATCCAGGACGAGGGCCTCATCGCCACCGTCAAGCACTTCGCGCTCAACAACCAGGAGAAGGGCCGCGACACCGTCGACGTGATCGCCGCCGAACAGACCCTCCACGAGACGGAACTACGGGGCTTCGAAGCCGCGGTGGCTGCCGGGGCCGGCGCCGTGATGGGCTCCTACAACAAGGTCAACGGGGTCTACGCCTGCGAGAGCAAACCCCTCCTCGACGAACTGCTCCGCGGCCGCTGGGGGTTCGACGGCTGGGTGATGTCGGACTGGAACGCCACCCACAGCACCGTCGCCTCGATCGGCGCCGGCCTCGACATGGAGATGCCCGGGGGCACCCACTACGGCGCCCCGCTCCGGGAGGCCGTGCGCGGAGGCTCCGTCCACGAGGGCACCGTGGACCTCGCCGTACGCCGGATCCTGACCACCCTGGACCGCTTCGGACTGCTCGCCGCACACCCCTCCGCCCGGCCCGCCCGGGACGCCGCCGCCGGGGCCCGCACCGCACGGCAGATCGCCACCGCCGGAGCGGTCCTGCTGCGCAACGAGCGGGCCACCCTGCCGCTGACGGGTCCCGCCGCCCGCTCCATCGCCGTGATCGGCCCCACCGGGCGGACCCCCTTCGTCGGTGGCGGCGGCAGCGCCCACGTGGTGCCGGACGCGGCCGCCGCACCCCTCGACGAGATCCGGCGGCGGGCCGGGAGCGGAGCCGCGGTGGGCTACGCGCTCGGCGAGGACCTCTACGGGCGCCCGCTGCCGGCCAAACTCCTCACGCCCGACGCGGGCCTCGACGACCGGGCGGTCGCCCCCGGGCGCACCTGGGGCTTCGAAGGGACCTTCCGGCTGGCCGCCGACGACGAGTGGACCCTGCTCGTCCACTACACCGGCAAACGGCCGGTCGTCCGGCTCGACGGGGAGGAACTCTTCCCCGTACGGCAGGGCGTGGCCGAGCAGTTCGCGGGCGGACTGCTCGGCGCCGCGCCCGACGGCCGCACCGTGCGCCGCCGCACGCTCGCGCTCAAGGCGGGCGAACACCGGCTCGCGGTCTTCGCCGAGGGCGGGCCGAGGGGGCAGCGGCTGCGGCTGCGGCACACCACGAAGGCGACCCGGGCAGCCGACCTCGCCGAGGCCGTCAAGGCGGCCAAGGCGGCCAGCAGCGTGGTGCTGTTCGCCTACGAGGACGCCACCGAGGGCAGCGACCGCACCTCCCTGGGCCTTCCCGGCGGCCAGGCGGCGCTGATCGAGGCGGTCGCCGCGGCCAACCCGCGCACCACGGTGGTGCTCAACACCTCCTCCGGTACGACCATGCCGTGGCTCCCGCGTACCGGAGCGGTCCTCCAGATGTACTACCCGGGCCAGGAGGGCGCGGCCGCCACCGCCGACGTGCTCTTCGGCGACGCGGACCCGGGCGGCCGCCTCACCCAGACCTTCCCGTCCGACGAGCGGGCGACCCCGGTCGGCGCGGACCTGATGCGCTACCCGGGGGTGGGCGGGCGGCAGGAGTACACCGAGGGGGTGCACGTGGGGCACCGCTGGTACGACCAGCAGCGGGTGGCTCCGCTGTTCCCCTTCGGGCACGGCCTCTCCTACACGACCTGGGCGTACGAGAAGCTGGCCGTCCGGCCGGGCGGCGCGCACGGGAAGCGGAGCGGGCTGCGCGTGGAGTTCACCGTCCGCAACACCGGACGCCGCACGGGCACCGAGGTGGCCCAGGTCTACGTGGGCCCGTCCCCGGACCTGAAACTGGACCAGCCGGTCCGGGCGCTGGCCGGGTACCGGCGCCTGACCCTCGAACCGGGGGAGGCGCGGCGGATCGCCCTGGACATCGACGCGCGCACGCTGTCGTCCTGGGATCCGGAGCGGGACGCGTGGGTCGTGGGGACGGGGAGGCGCGAAGTGTTCGCGGGGCGTTCCTCGCGCGAACTGCCGCTGCGGGCGAAGGCTGTGGTGGCGACCGGATAGGCTGCCCGTTCGGCCTGCCACAGGGGGTGGGCCGGGCGGAGAAATCAGGAGGACGTACCGGTGCACATCCAGGAATGGCTGGAGACGATTCCGGCGGTCAGCATCTACGTCCTGGTGGGGCTCGTCATCGGACTCGAGAGCCTCGGCATCCCGCTGCCGGGGGAGATCGTCCTGGTCAGCTCGGCGCTGCTGGCCTCGCAGCAGGGACACATCGACCCCGTGGTGCTGGGCATCTGCGCGACCACCGGGGCGATCGTGGGCGACTCGATCGGCTACGCGATCGGGCGCAGGGGCGGGAAGCCGATGCTGGAGCGGCTGGGACGGCGCTTCCCCAAGCATTTCGGGCCGGACCAGGTGGCCATGGCGGAGCGGTCCTTCGACAAGTGGGGCATGTGGGCCGTCTTCTTCGGGCGGTTCGTGGCCCTGCTGCGGATCTTCGCGGGGCCGCTGGCGGGCGTCCTGCACATGCCCTACTGGAGGTTCCTCGTCGCGAACGTCCTCGGCGGGATCCTGTGGGCGGGCGGCACGACGGCCGTCATCTACTCGATCGGGATCGTCGCGGAGCCCTGGCTGAAGGGGTTCTCGTGGGCCGCCCTGGCCCTGGCCCTCGTCTGCGGGCTGGCCATGACCGTGGTGGTGCGCGGACGGATGAAGAAGGCGGCCGAGGCGGCGCGGACCGAGGCCGGTACCGGCGCGCCCGCGGTCCCGGGCGCGGGCCCGGGAGCGGGCCCGGTCGGAT
>NZ_JBEXPT010000246.1:0-3139 GCF_040612195.1 Streptomyces sp. NPDC006450
CGGAGAACTCGGTCGCCACGGGAGCCGCCGGAGCGGGCTTCGGGGCGGCCGGAGCCTTGGGACCGGGACGCGGACCACCGGGGGCGGCGGTCGGGGTCACCGGGGCGGGGGCGCTGACGGCCGGGGCCTCGGCAACGACCGGCTTGGGGGCCGGGGCGCCGGGCTTCGGGGCAGCGGGACGTGCAACAGCACCCGGGGTGGGAACCCCGGGCTTGGCGGGGGCGGCCTTGCGGGGCTCACCCGGCTTCGCAGCGGACTTGCCGGCGTTGCCGCCGGGGCCCTGCAAAGCATCGGTCAACTTGCGTACGACCGGCGCCTCGATCGTCGAGGACGCCGAACGGACGAACTCACCGAGTTCCTGGAGCTTGGCCATGACGACCTTGCTCTCAACTCCGAACTCCTTGGCGAGTTCGTATACCCGGACCTTAGCCACTTCGCTCCTTTTAGGTCCGGGTTACGCCGGACCGTCTCTACTTCATGCTCGTACTCATCGCGTACTCATCGAGGGGTGCTCATCGCAATCTCGACCTACTTCCAACTCGCGAGGTACCTGACCGCACGGTGATCCGTGCCGTACTACTTGCTTACGGTGTCGCCTCGGCCTCATCGGCCACGGCTTGGTGCAGCTCCGCCGTGTCGAACGGTCCTGCGGACTTGAAGGCCCGGGAGAACGCCCTACGGCGGACAGCCTGGTCGAGGCAGACCACGGCGGGGTGCACGTAGGCACCCCGGCCGGGCAGCGTACCGCGAGGATCGGAGACACATTTGTCACCGACCGCCACGATGCGCAGCAGATCGCTCTTGGCCGCTCGCTCCCGACACCCCACACAGGTGCGTTCGGGGCATGCGCGGGCTTGCGTCCGGCCAGACACGCTTAAGTCTACCTCCCCGCACCGACCTCACCCCTTCGGGCGAAAAATCGAACGGATGTTGTCGTGATCACGAGTGCCGCGTCCGGCCGCTGAAACCTCGGCGGCGGACAGCCGTGCACGTCGAGCAGGGCTCTTGTCGCCCCTGCCGTTCCTGTGTACCGCCCGGACAGCTCCGGGCGGTACCGGTTTTATTCCCCGCGGCGGTCGTCGCGGCGGTCGTCCCGGCGCTCGCCGCGGTCGCCCCGGTCGCGGTCCTCCCCGTCCGAGGGCTGCTCGGTGTCGGGGCGGATGTCGATGCGCCAGCCGGTCAGGCGGGCGGCGAGGCGGGCGTTCTGGCCCTCCTTGCCGATGGCCAGCGACAGCTGGTAGTCGGGCACGGTCACGCGCGCGGACCGGGTGTCCCAGTCCACGACCTCGACCTTGCTCACCCGGGCGGGTGACAGCGCGTTGGCGACCATCTCCGCCGGGTCGTCCGACCAGTCGACGATGTCGATCTTCTCGCCGTGCAGCTCGGCCATCACGTTGCGCACGCGGCTGCCCATCGGGCCGATGCAGGCGCCCTTCGGGTTGAGGCCGGAGCGGTTGGCCCGTACGGCGATCTTGGTGCGGTGACCGGCCTCACGGGCGATCGCGCAGATCTCGACGCTGCCGTCGGCGATCTCCGGGACCTCCAGCGAGAACAGCTTCTTCACCAGGTTCGGGTGGGTGCGCGACAGGGTCACGGACGGACCGCGGACACCCTTGGCCACCCGCACGACGTACGACTTCAGGCGCAGTCCGTGCGTGTACTCCTCGCCGGGGACCTGCTCCTGCACCGGCAGCATGGCCTCCATCTTGCCGATGTCGACGAGGACGTTCTTCGGGTCCTTGCCCTGCTGCACCACGCCGGTGATGACATCACCCTCGCGGCCCAGGAACTCGCCGAAGGTCAGGTCGTCCTCGGCGTCGCGCAGACGCTGGAGGATCACCTGCTTGGCGGTCGTCGCGGCGATGCGGCCGAAGTCCGACGGGGTGTCGTCGAACTCCTTGGCCTCCTGGCCCTCTTCCAGGTCCCTCGGGTCCTCGGTCGCCCACACGATCACGTGACCGTTGGTGCGGTCGAGCACGACGCGTGCGCGCCGGAAGCTTCCCTCGGTGCGGTGGTACGCGATGAGGAGGGCCGACTCGATCGCTTCGACGAGCAGGTCGAAGGAAATCTCCTTCTCCCGGACCAGACCCCGCAGGGCACTCATGTCGATGTCCACGACTACGCCTCCTCTTCCTTCTTGTCCTTGCGGTTGAACTCGATCTCGACACGCGCCTTGGCGATGTCGGTGAAAACGATGCGGCGGGCGGTCGCCTTGCGGCCCTTCACGCCCGGAACTTCGAGGTCCATGCCCTCGTCGTCGACGTCGAGGATGCGGGCGATCACTTCCCCGCCGTCCGACGTCTGGAACTTCACGAGCCGGCCGATCGCCCGGATGTAGTGACGGTGCTCGGTCAGCGGGCGGTCGGCGCCCGGCGAGCTCACCTCGAGGACGTACTCGTCCTCACCCATCGCGTCGGTCTCGTCCAGCAGGTCCGAGACCTCGCGGCTCAGCTCGGCGCACGCGTCCAGCTCCACGCCCTCGTCGGAGTCCACGATGATGCGCAGCATGCGGCGCTTGCCCGCCTTGGACGTCTCGATCTCTTCGAGGTCCAGGCCCTTGGCGGCGACGAGCGGCTCCAGCAATGCGCGCAGCCTGTCGCTCTGGGTGGTGCTCATCCGGGTGACTCCTCGGCCGCGTGTGCTGTTGTGGTTTCCGTCGTGCGTCAGGTCAAAGGGTATCCGGTCGCGGAGGGTGTTGCCGTCCGCGCTGTGGACGGGCCCCCCGGGTACCGTGATCACACTCTGCCCCGCCCTCACCCCTAGGACGTCTCGTGCCCTCGATCCTGCCGTCGCGAAGAGGCCTGCTCGCCGGTGCCGCGGGCGTCGCCGGAGCCGCGCTGCTCAGCGGTTGCTCCGACGGCGGGCCGCCCGCCGCGGACCCCGAGGTTCCACTCGAACGGCGGATGCGCGAGACGGCCGTTCGTGAGAGCGAGCGACTGCTGGAACGTTACGACGCGACGGCCGTCGCCCATCCGGCCCTCGCCCAGCGCCTCGCACCGCTGCGCGCCTCGGTCGCGGCGCACGCGGCGGCCCTCGCCGACGAGGGGTCCCCGGCCGCCTCGCCCTCCCGCTCCGCCGCCCCGTCCTCCTCCCCCCTCCCGTCCGGCGCCGCGGCCGCACCCCCCCCCGCGCCCCGGCC
>NZ_JBEXPT010000247.1:0-3085 GCF_040612195.1 Streptomyces sp. NPDC006450
GGCGACGACCTCGGCCACCGGGGCGGCGACCGGGGCGGCCGCGGCCTTGCGGGGGGCGCGGGCGCGCGGGGCGCTGCTGCGGGGGGCGCTGGTGCGGCGCTCCCGGACCGGCTCGACCATCGGGGCCATCTGGAAGTCGGCCTCGGGCTCCACGACGAACGGGGCCAGGGGTTCCAGCGCCGCCGCGGGGGCGACGAAGGTGGCGGCCGGAGCGGCCGACCGGGTCCGGCGACGGCGCGGCTTGCGCGCCTCGTCGGCGGCCGGAGCCTCAGGAGCCTGGACCGCCTGGACCGCCTGGACCGCCTGGACCGCCGGGGCGGCCGCGGCGACCGGAGCAGCCCCGGTGGTCACCGGGGTCAGGAGCTCGGCGCCCTGGTCCGAGCCGCCACGGGTGCGGCGGCGCTGGCGCGGGGTGCGGGCGGGACGCTCCTCGGCGACCGGGGCGGCGGCACCGCGGCCACCGTCACGTCCACCGTCTCGTCCGCCATCGCGTCCACGGTCACGACCGCTGTCACGACCGCTGTCACGGCCGCCGTCGCGGCCGCCACGGCCACCGCGGCCGCCGGTCTCGCCCAGGTCTTCCAGGTCCTCGGCCTTCAGGCCGGCCCGCGTGCGCTCGGCGCGCGGCAGGACGCCCTTGGTGCCGGCCGGGATGTTCATCTGCTCGTACAGGTGCGGGGACGTGGAGTACGTCTCCACCGGGTCGTGGAAGTCCAGCTCCAGCGCCTTGTTGATCAGCTGCCAGCGCGGGATGTCGTCCCAGTCGACCAGGGTGACGGCGATGCCCTTCTTGCCCGCGCGGCCGGTGCGGCCCACACGGTGCAGGAAGGTCTTCTCGTCCTCGGGCGTCTGGTAGTTGATGACGTGGGTCACACCCTCGACATCGATACCGCGGGCGGCGACATCGGTGCAGACCAGCACGTCGACCTTGCCGTTGCGGAAGGCGCGCAGCGCCTGCTCGCGGGCGCCCTGGCCCAGGTCGCCGTGGACGGCGCCCGAGGCGAAGCCGCGCTTCTCCAGCTGCTCGGCGATGTCGGCCGCCGTGCGCTTGGTGCGGCAGAAGATCATGGCGAGCCCGCGGCCTTCGGCCTGCAGGATGCGGGAGACGAGCTCCGGCTTGTCCATGTTGTGCGCACGGAAGACGTGCTGCGTGGTGTTGGCGACGGTCGCGCCCTCACCGTCCTCGGAGACGGCGCGGATGTGCGTCGGCTGGGTCATGTACCGGCGGGCCAGTCCGATGACCGCACCCGGCATGGTCGCCGAGAACAGCATCGTCTGACGCTTGGCCGGGAGGTAGCTCATGATCCTCTCGACGTCGGGCAGGAAGCCCAGGTCGAGCATTTCGTCGGCCTCGTCGAGGACGAGGGCCTTGACCTTGGAGAGGTCGAGCTTCTTCTGACCGGCCAGGTCGAGCAGGCGGCCCGGGGTGCCGACGATGACGTCGACGCCCTTCTTGAGCGCCTCGACCTGCGGCTCGTACGCGCGGCCGCCGTATATGGCGAGGACGCGGACGTTGCGGACCTTGCCCGCGGTGAGGAGGTCGTTGGTGACCTGGGTGCAGAGCTCGCGGGTCGGAACCACCACGAGGGCCTGCGGGGCGTCGGTGAGCTGATCCGGCGTGGAACGGCCGGCCTCGACGTCCGCGGGGACGACGACGCGCTCCAGCAGGGGGAGGCCGAAACCGAGCGTCTTGCCGGTACCGGTCTTGGCCTGGCCGATGACGTCCGTGCCGGACATGGCGACGGGGAGGGTCATCTCCTGGATCGGGAAGGGGGACACAATGCCGACGGCCTCAAGGGCTTCGGCCGTCTCGGGAAAGATCCCAAGGTCTCGGAACGTAGTCAGGGTGCTGCCTCTTCTGTGAGACGCGGCGCGAGGCGGCGAAGGGGGTCGTACCGTGCCGGGCTTGCAGTACTACTACGTACGTACGAAGCTGCGCGGGACCACGAGCCATCGCTCAGGCGCTTTATGCCGCTGAGGGGGCCCCTCGTGGGACGGTACGTATGAACGCACGCATCACGCCGAGGGCGGTCGGGTGGAGCCGATCGGGCCACCGACCGGGCATCCTCATTCGGATGGCCCGCCGAGTGTTCGGCAGGCGCATTACCACTGTACCCCGGAATCTCGCAGCTGTGTCGGGTGAATTCACCAGGTAGGCGCGTTTACGTGGACTGAGCAGGTGGTTCATGGTGGCTTTCGGCGAGCTATTGTGCGGAGCATGTCGACCGTTGAAAACGCATCGCCCGCCGACGAAAGCGCCCCCTCCGAGGCAGCCGGCATCGCCGCCCAGGACTGGGCCACGGCCTCCGCCTCGCCGCAGTACCGGGCCGCGGTGGTGGATCTGCTCGGGGCGCTGGCGTACGGCGAACTCGCGGCCTTCGAACGCCTCGCGGAGGACGCGAAGCTCGCGCCCACCCTCGGGGACAAGGCCGAGCTGGCGAAGATGGCCTCCGCCGAGTTCCACCACTTCGAGCGCCTGCGCGACCGGCTCACCGCGATCGACGAGGACGCCACCGCCGCGATGGAGCCCTTCGCGAAGGGCGTCGACGACTTCCACCGCCAGACCGCCCCGTCGGACTGGCTGGAGGGCCTGGTCAAGGCCTACGTCGGTGACTCCATCGCCAGCGACTTCTACCGCGAGGTGGCCACGCACCTCGACACGGACACCCGCGGGCTCGTCGTGAGCGTGCTCGACGACACCGGCCACGGCGGTTTCGCGGTCGAAAAGGTGCGCGCCGCCATCGAGGCCGACCCGCGCTGCGGCGGCCGGCTCGCGCTGTGGGCCCGCCGGCTGATGGGCGAGGCCCTGTCGCAGGCGCAGCGCGTGGTCGCCGAACGCGACGCGCTGTCCACCATGCTGGTCGGCGGGGTGGACGGGATGGCGGCCGGCTTCGACCTGGCGGCCGTCGGCGAGATGTTCACCCGGATCACCAAGGCGCACACCAAGCGCATGGCGGCCCTGGGCCTGGCGGCGTAGTCCGGATCCGCTGACAATGACCGGATACGACGCGCAGGGCGCGGCCGCCGTCGTCGAACCCCGGGACGTCGAGCTCGAATTCGACCGTTCCCGGTGGAGCGTCGCCGA
>NZ_JBEXPT010000248.1:0-3017 GCF_040612195.1 Streptomyces sp. NPDC006450
GCATGCGGTGCCGGGCGGGGCCGGGTGGAGCGGGATCCGCGGATCAGGCTTCGGTCGGAGCCGAGACGGAGGGCAGCGTCTGCTGCTCGGCCGCCGCGGTCTTCTTCGTCGCCCGCTTCGCCACGGTCTTCTTCGCGGCCGTCTTGGCCGTCGCCGTCTTCTTGGCGGCGGTCTTCTTCACGGCCGCCGCCTTCTTGGCCGGGGCCTTCTTCGCCGCGGTCGTGGTCGCCTTCTTGGCGGCCGTCTTGCGGACCGCCTTCTTGGCGGGAGCCGCCGGGGCGGCCTCCTCGACAGGCTCGGCCTGGGTCTCCACCGGAGCCTCGACCGGCGTCTCGACGACCAGTACGGCCGCCTCCGCGCCCGCCGGGGAACCGGCCGGAGCGGTGGCCTTACGGGTCGCACGGCGACGCGGACGGGCCGGCGCGGCCTCGACGGGCTCGGCCTGGGCCGGGGCGACGACCGGCTCGGCCGGGGCGACGACCTCCGGCTCCGGCTCGGCCACGGGGGCCTCGACCGGCTCCGGTGCCTGGACGGCCTCGGCCGGGGCGCCCGCCGGAGCGGTCGCCTTACGGGTGGCACGACGGCGGGTGCGGCGCCCGCTCACTCCGGCAGCGGCTTCGGCCTCGGCCGGGCTGCTGTAGAGCTCCTCGTCGGCGACGAAGGAGGGCTCGGGCAGGGCCACCGGGGCGGCGACCTCGGCAGCCAGCTCCGCCTCGGTCTCGATCTCGTAGACATCGCCCTCGGCGGTGTCCACGGCCTCGATCTCGTGGTCGTGCTCGTGTCCGGCCTGGCCACCGCGGCGCTTGGAGCGCTTGCCGTTGCCGCCACCGCCGACCACGGTCGGGGTCTCCATGTGCACGATGACGCCGCGGCCGTTGCAGTGGACGCAGGTCTCGGAGAAGGACTCCAGCAGACCCTGGCCCACCCGCTTGCGGGTCATCTGGACCAGACCCAGCGAGGTCACCTCGGCGACCTGGTGCTTGGTGCGGTCACGGCCCAGGCACTCCAGCATGCGCCGCAGGACCAGGTCGCGGTTGGACTCCAGGACCATGTCGATGAAGTCGATGACCACGATGCCGCCGAGGTCGCGCAGCCGCAGCTGGCGCACGATCTCCTCGGCCGCCTCCAGGTTGTTCCTGGTGACGGTCTCTTCGAGGTTGCCGCCCTGACCGGTGAACTTGCCGGTGTTGACGTCGATGACGATCATCGCCTCGGTCTTGTCGATCACAAGCGAGCCGCCCGAGGGCAGCCACACCTTGCGGTCGAGCGCCTTGGCGAGCTGCTCGTCGATCCGGTACGTCGCGAAGACGTCCACCTCGGAGGTCCAGCGCGACAGCCGGTCGGCCAGGTCCGGGGCCACGTGGTTCACGTAGCCGTGGATGGTCTCCCAGGCGCTGTCACCGCTGACGATGACCTTCGAGAAGTCCTCGTTGAAGATGTCGCGCACGACGCGGACGGTCATGTCCGGCTCGCCGTACAGGAGGCTCGGCGAAGAGGTCGAGATCTGCTTCGACTTCTTCTGGATGTCCTCCCACTGGGCCTGCAGACGCTCGACGTCGCGGCGCAGCTCGTCCTCGCTCGCACCCTCGGCGGCGGTGCGCACGATGACGCCCGCGTCCTCGGGGACGATCTTCTTGAGGATGGTCTTCAGGCGCGCGCGCTCGGTGTCGGGCAGCTTGCGGCTGATGCCGGTCATCGAGCCCTCGGGCACGTAGACCAGGTAGCGGCCGGGCAGCGAGACCTGGCTGGTCAGGCGGGCACCCTTGTGGCCGATCGGGTCCTTGGTGACCTGCACCAGGACCGACTGGCCGGACTTGAGGGCGGACTCGATGCGGCGCGGCCCGTTGGCCATGCCGAGCGCCTCGAAGTTGACCTCACCGGCGTACAGGACCGCGTTGCGGCCCTTGCCGATGTCGATGAAGGCGGCCTCCATGGACGGCAGCACGTTCTGGACCTTGCCCAGGTAGACGTTGCCGACGTACGAGGTGGCTTCCTCCTTGTTGACGTAGTGCTCGACGAGCACGTTGTCCTCGAGGACGCCGATCTGGGTGCGCTCGCCGCTCTGGCGGACGACCATGACGCGCTCGACGGCCTCGCGGCGGGCCAGGAACTCGGCCTCGGTGATGATCGGGACGCGGCGGCGGCCCTG
This sequence comes from Streptomyces sp. NPDC006450, assembly GCF_040612195.1. NCBI lineage: Bacteria > Bacillati > Actinomycetota > Actinomycetes > Kitasatosporales > Streptomycetaceae > Streptomyces > Streptomyces sp. NPDC006450. The sequence continues at coordinate 2,150 of NZ_JBEXPT010000248.1, forward strand.
CTCGCGACCCTCGCGGCGGCGCTGCTTCTTGGCCTCCAGGCGGGTCGAGCCCTTGATGGACTGGACCTCGTCGGAGGAGGTGGAGCCGGATCCGGCGACGAACTCCGAGCGCTCGCGCGCCGGGCGCGGCTCGCGGACCTTGACGACCGTGCGCACACCGTCGTCCTCGGCCGCGTCGGCGTCCGTACCACCGTCACCGCTGCGACGGCGACGACGCCGGCGACGACGGCTGGAGCTGGAGCCGAGGGCCCCGTTGTCCTCGTCGTCCTCGGCCTCTTCGGTGTCCTCGGCGTCCCCCTCCTCGGCGGACTCGGCCTCGGCCTCTTCCTCGGCGGACTCGTCGAGGTCGGCGGCCTCACCGCGGCGGCGGCGACGGCCACCGCGGCGGCGACGGCGCGACGGGCGGTCGCCCGACTCGTCGGTCTCGTCCTCGTAGGCCTCGGTCTCGGACTCTTCCTCGACCATCTCCACGTCGGCCAGCGTGACCGGGCCGGACGGCGCGGCGGCGGCCGGAGCCGGGGCCACGGGCGCGGCGGTCTCGGCGGCGGCTCCGCGGCCACGGCGGCGGCGACGGCCGGCCGGCTGCGGCGCGGGGGCCACCTCGGCCTCGGCCTCGACGAGGTCGAGGTCTTCCTCCTCGACCTCCTCGGCCGGGGCGGCGGCAGCGGCGGCCGCGGCCATCATGGCTGCGGTCTCCGGGGTCTGGAACATCGGCTCGGCGAACACCGGGGCCTGGAACACGGCGACGGCGGGACGCCCGGCGCGGCGGCCACCGCCGCGCCACCCGCTCCACCACCGCACCGGCCGCCGCCGCGCAGCCCGTGGCTCCGGCCGCCGAGGCCCCCGCCGCCGCCCCCGCCGCCGAAGC
>NZ_JBEXPT010000249.1:0-2982 GCF_040612195.1 Streptomyces sp. NPDC006450
GGCCGCCGCGCCGGGGGGGTGTTGGGGGGGCGGGGCCCCCCGCCCCGGGTTCCCGTGTGTCCCGGCCCCCGCCGGGCCTGGGCTCCGGCGACGGGCGCGAGGGGGGAGTACGGACGTTTCCCCGGGTTGTCCGGGAGTTTTCCCGGGGTCCTTCCGGGGATATCGGCCGGGTCAGTGGATGATCCCGGTCCGCAGGGCGACGGCGACCATCCCGGCCCGGTCGCCGGTGCCCAGCTTGCGGGCGATCCGTGCGAGGTGGGACTTGACGGTCAGGGCGGACAGGCCCATCGAAACGCCGATGGCCTTGTTGGACTGGCCCTCCGCGACGAGGCGCAGGACCTCGACCTCGCGGCCGGAGAGCTCTCGGTAGCCGCCCGGGTGGCTCGGGGCACCCGGGGGGCGGCGGTGCATGCGGGCCGCGGCGGCGCCGATGGGGGCGGCGCCGGGCCGGGACGGGAGCCCGATGTTGGTCCGGGTGCCCGTGACGACGTAGCCCTTCACTCCGCCCGCGAGGGCGTTGCGCACGGCGCCGATGTCGTCGGCGGCGGACAGGGCCAGGCCGTTCGGCCAACCGGCGGCGCGGGTCTCGGAGAGCAGGGTGAGACCGGAACCGTCGGGCAGGTGCACGTCGGCCACGCAGATGTCGCGCGGGCTGCCGATGCGTGGGCGGGCCTCCGCGATGGACGACGCCTCGATCACGTCGCGAACTCCGAGGGCCCACAAATGGCGGGTCACCGTGGAACGCACGCGCGGGTCGGCCACGACGACCATGGCCGTCGGCTTGTTCGGGCGGTAGGCGACCAGGCTTGCGGGCTGCTCGAGAAGAACGGACACCTAGGCCTCCTGGGGGGGAGTGGCGGGACGGCCGGCTCGGGGAAGGAAGCCGGTGCGAACCGTGCGGATGGTCTATGACTCCTTCGGCACGTCACCCGCCCGGCTTTAGGGAATGATCACGATTTGGTGAGTAACAATTCGGGCAATTCGGACGCACGATCGATCATAGGGTGATCAGAAGCCCACAAGGGGCGCCCTGTAACGACATCCGGCCCGTGCTGCGGCCCCGACGTCGAAACCCGTGCCGGCGCGGGCCGGCACGGGTTGCGGCCTCGCGGAACTACCCCTGAGGGTGATGCGGACCGCGCCGCTGGGGCAGCGAGACCACACCGGTCACCGTCTCGGTCGGTCCGACCGGCGGCAGCCCCGCGATCTGGCACAGCAGTTCGCACCAGGCCGACAGGTGTGCGGCGGTGTCGGGCACCCCGCCCACCCCCTCGCGCGGCGTCCACGAGGCCCTGATCTCGATCTGTGTCGCCGGCCGCCGCTCTCCGAGCCCGCCGAAGTAGTGCGAGGCGGCCATGGTCACGGTCCCGCTCGCCTCCCCGTACGTGAGCCCGCGCGCGTCCAGCGCCCCCGTCAGCCAGGACCAGCACACCTCCGGGAGGAGCGGGTCCACGGCCATCTCCGGCTCCAGTTCCGCCCGCACGAGCGTCACCAGCCGGAAGGTGCCCTGCCAGGCGTCGTGCCCGGCCGGGTCGTGCAGGAGGATGAGCCGGCCGTCGGCCAGGTCCTCGTCACCGTCCACGACCGCCGCTTCCAGCGCGTACGCGTGGGGTGCCAGCCTCTGGGGCGGTTTCGTGGGATCGATCTCGATCCCCTGCCGCAGCCTCGCCTTCTTCAAGCCGTCGACAGCCCGCCGGAACGGGAGTGGGACGGAGCTGTCCTTCGCGCTGTCCGTACCGTCAGCGCCATCTGAAAATCGTCCCTGAGCCGCAGCCATGCGGGGAAGACTAGGCGGAACGAGCGCCCGTACGGCGCAGGGACACCCGCGCCGGGCCGGGCACTTCTTCATACGTGCGAAGATTTGAGTCGTGAGCGCCAACACCCGCCCCACGGGCACGCCGAGCCAGACGTACGATTCCGCCTTCCTGAAGGCGTGCCGGCGCGAGCCGGTGCCGCACACTCCCGTGTGGTTCATGCGGCAGGCGGGGCGCTCGCTCCCGGAGTACCGCAAGGTGCGCGAGGGCACGCAGATGCTGGAATCCTGCATGCGGCCCGACCTGGTCACCGAGATCACCCTGCAGCCGGTCCGGCGCCACAACGTGGACGCGGCCATCTTCTTCTCCGACATCGTGGTCCCGCTGAAGGCCATCGGCATCGACCTGGACATCAAGCCGGGCATCGGCCCGGTCGTCGCCCAGCCGATCCGCCGCCGCGAGGACCTCGCACAGCTGCGCGACCTCACCCCTGAGGACGTCTCGTACGTCACCGAGGCGATCGGCATGCTCACGGGTGAACTCGGCTCCACGCCGTTGATCGGCTTCGCCGGCGCGCCTTTCACCCTCGCGAGCTACCTGGTCGAGGGCGGCCCGTCCAAGAACCACGAGCACACCAAGGCCCTCATGTACGGGGACCCGGAGCTGTGGGCCGACCTGCTGGACCGCCTGGCCGACATCACCTCCTCCTTCCTGAAGGTCCAGATCGAGGCCGGCGCCTCCGCGATCCAGCTCTTCGACTCCTGGGTCGGCGCGCTCGCCCCGGCGGACTACCGCCGCTCGGTGATGCCCGCCTCCGCGAAGGTCCTGGAGTCCGTGGCCTCCTACGGGGTCCCGCGCATCCATTTCGGCGTGGGCACGGGCGAGCTGCTCGGCCTCATGGGCGAGGCCGGCGCAGACGTCATGGGCGTCGACTACCGGGTCTCCCTGAAGGACGCCGTGCGCCGGGTCGGCCCCGGCAAGGCGCTCCAGGGCAACCTGGACCCGGCGGTCCTCTTCTCCACCACCGAGGCGGTGGAGACCAAGACCCGCGAGGTGCTGGACGCCGCGGCGGACCTGGAGGGCCACATCTTCAACCTGGGCCACGGCGTCCTCCCGACGACGAACCCGGACGCCCTGACCCGCCTGGTGGACTACGTCCACACGCAGACGGCGGTCTAGCGGGCCTGGGCATCGAACGCCGGCGGGGCTGGACACGTCCAGCCCCGCC
>NZ_JBEXPT010000250.1:0-2870 GCF_040612195.1 Streptomyces sp. NPDC006450
GGCGCATCGTGGCGTGCCCGCGGCGGCGCCACTCGGCCCGCGGCAGACCGGCGCGCTGGCCGCCGCCGGTGATCAGGGCGTTGACCGGTGCGTGCGGGTCCGCGGCGAGCCCCTTGGCCACCAGGACCCCGATCACGAGCGGCACCAGGGCCACGACCAGCGCCGAGCCGGCGGTGGTCACATGCTGCTGCATGCGCGGGCGGCTCGCGGTGGGCGCGGTGGCGGTGCCGGTGCCGGTCTCGGAGGTCATGCCCCCATTCGATCAGCGCGGGCCGCCCCGGGAATCGGGCCGGATACTCAGGTCGTCGGGTATGAGGTACTCAGAAACGGCACCGCATCTGACGGGATCCGACGGGACGAGGAGGAAACCGTACGTGGACACGATCGGGCAGGGTTTCGAACCGGCGGACGGCGACGGCCCCGCGCTCACCGCAGCGGAACGGGCCGCGGAGCTCCGTACCGCCCACGAAGGCCTGCTGCAGATCCGCCGGCTCGTCAACGGCCCGTCGGGCGCCGGAGTTCCGGCCCCGTGGGAACTGCGATTGATGCCGCGTGCGGTGGCCCTCGCACTGGAGGCGGCGGGCCTCCCGCCGTCGGCCCGGGATCCGCAGGACCCGGACGGGCCGCGCACCAGGACCGGGTACCGGGTGGGCCCCGCCGCGTCCGGGGACGACCGCGTCGAGGTGACCTGGCTGGGCCCGCCGGGCAGCGGCGCGGCCGAGGAGGAGCAGGAGCGCCTCACGGCCTGCGCCACCGCACTCGAACGGCTCGGCTGGGTCTGCCTGCTGTACCGCGGCCCCCGCCGGCGCCGCTTCCTGGAGGTCGAGCCGCCGCCTGCGCCCTGAGGCCTCCGGCGAGATCCGGTGTCGGCGCGGGCCCGGCACCGGGGCACACGCGCCCGGGGGGAATGCTCGACGTCCGGACGGACCGTGTCCGCCGGTGTACCTGCACCTCGTCCCGGCCGTCGCCAGCTCGCGCCGCCGGGTCCGGACCTCCACCGACCGCGGCGGCGTGAAGGGCTGGACCGGCCACGCCCGGGTCTTCGGCATCCGCCTCCCGGTGGACGACGTCCCCCGCCCCGGCGCGGCGGCCAAGGTGCGCCCGTCCGGATCGCCGGAGGCACCCCCACGCCCGGCACGCGCGGGCCCGGCCAGGGGGCCGGAGGATTGTCAGCGGTACCGCTCGGCCAGTTCTGCCACCGCGACCGCGAGGGCCCGGCGCAGCTCCGGCGGGCCGAGCACCTCGGCGTCCACGCCGAGGCGGAGCAGGTCGCCGACGGCCACGGAGCCGGACTCGACGGCGAGTTCCACGACCACCCGGCCCTCCGCGTCGGGCGGGGCCGCGGTGGCGAGGGCGCGGACGCCCGCCGCCCCGAACATCATCGGCAGCAGGCGCCGGGCGCGCGGGGAGAGCCGTACGACGGCGGTCTGCCGGCGCGTGGCCGCCTCCAGGCGGCGGGCGGACTCCTCCCAGTACGCGGCGAGGTCGAAGCCGTCGGGGCGTTCGAAACGCTCGCCGGGGGCCTCCACGGCGAGGAAGCGGCCCACCCGGTAGGTCCGCAGGGCGCCCTCGGCCTGCCCCGGGGCCGAATCGGCCTCCGCAGGCTCCACCTCTTCCGCGGCCCGGGCGGCCAAGTACCAGATGCCGCCCTTGAGTACGAGTCCCAGCGGCCACAGCCGACGGTGGACGGCGCCGCGCCAGCGGCGGTAGTGGGTGTTCAGGATCCGCTGCTCCCAGACCGCCTCGGCGATCTGCGCGAGGTGGGGTACGGGGTCGGCGTCGCGGAACCATGCGGGTGCGTCGAGGTGGAAGCGCTGCTGGATCCGGCGGGCCCGGTCGGCGAGTTCGGCGGGGAGGGCGGCCTGGAGTTTCAGCTGGGCGGCGGTGAGGTCGGCGCCGAGGCCGAGGTCCCGGGCGGGGCCGGGGGCGCCCGCGAGGAACAGGGAGCCCGCCTGGACGTCGGTCAGACCGGTGAGCCGGGTCCGGTAGCCGTCGACGAGCCGGAATCCGCCGGCCGGGCCCCGGTCGGCGTGGACGGGGATCCCGGAGGCGCCGAGCGCCTCGACGTCCCGGTACACGGTGCGGACGGAGACCTCCAGCTCGGCGGCGAGCTCGGGGGCGGTCATCCGGCCGCGGTTCTGGAGCAGCAGCAGGAGGGAGAGGAGCCGGTCGGCGCGCATGCGGTCATTGTCCGGCATACCTGACAGGAGATGGCAGGTATGCCGCCCAGGCTGTGCACAGACGGGCCGACAGCCCGCATCACCCACACCAGGAGGCCCCGGTGCCCACACCGACCACGACGCCCGAATCCATCCACGCACCCACGGCCAACGCCTTCACCTTCAAGGACTGGGAGGAGCACCCGGTCGGCCCGCAGGGCGCCTTCCCCCGCCTGGCACGCGCCACGGTCGTCAACGCCTTCACCGGCGCCCTCGTCGCCCCCGCGACGACCTGCGCCTACACCGTGGCCTACACGGGGGAGAGCACCGGCACCTTCACCGGCATGGAGCTGGTCACCGGCACCGTCGACGGCCGCGAGGGCGCCTTCGTCCTGGAGGAGAGCGGCACCTTCGACACCACCGGTACCCGTTGCCGCTTCACCGTGGTCCCCGGCTCGGGCACCCGCGGCCTGACCGGCCTCGGCGGCTCCGGCTCCTTCGACCACCGCTACGGCGAGACTTCGGTGGAGTACGTCTTCGACTACGCGTTCGACGACGCGTTCACGGCCCCGGATCGGTCGGCGTAGCCCAGCAGGCGACCGGGACCTCCAACGGCGCCCTCCCGAGGTCCTGCAGGGCCTGGCCTCCCCGAACCGAGGCGGCGGCCGGGATGAAATGGTTGTTCATCTCAGATGAAACGCCTGGCTGTCC
>NZ_JBEXPT010000251.1:0-2808 GCF_040612195.1 Streptomyces sp. NPDC006450
GGTCCGGGAAGGCCGCGCAGGACGTGGAGCCGGCGGAGGCTGCTGGGACGGAGGGCCAGGCGAGGGCTGGGGGGACGGCTCGGGCTGGGGGGACACGGACGCTCCTCTTCCAGTGCTGTGTGACATGGCGCAGTGCGGGGCGGAAGACGGGGGGAGAACCGGGCGGAAGGCGCGGGAAGGCAGGGGAAGGCGTGGGCGAAAGGCGGCGGACGAGACGCCCTCCCCTGAGGAGCCGAGGGGGGCGGTCGCGCGAAACGGCCGGGCGATCCGGCGGGGACAGGGTTGAGCGGTGGTCAAATTCCCTGTTGCCGGGATGCATCGTGCGGTGGCGGCCCTGCACTGTCAACGGTCATCCGGAGCCGTTCACTTCGCCCCCCGGTCGGATTCAGGCCACCCGAACGGCTCCCCGGGCATGCCCTCGCCGCGCTCCCGTCGAGGCCATGACCTGCGGTGTTGCGCCGGAACCACCCGCGCCCTGCCCACCTGTCGGCGCAGCTCAGCAGCTCGGGCTCATGCCGCATGGGTATGAGATGTCACCGGCCCGGCATGAGCACCTTTGCGGCACCTTTGCGGAGTCTGACGGTTGTTCACCCGACGCGGTCTTACAGGTACACCCTTGCCCGGTTACCGTCCGGTCATGACCCCCACCCTCGCCCAGCTCCGCTACCTCGTCGCCGTCGCCGACTGCCGTTCCATCACCGGCGCGGCGGCCTCCGTCTTCGTCGCCCAGTCCGCCCTGTCCCGCGCCGTCCAGGCCATGGAACGCGACCTCGGGGTCGACCTCCTCGCCCGCCGGGGAAGGGGGGTCGACCTCACACCGGAAGGGGCCCGGGTCGTCCGGCTGGCCCGCACCGTGCTCGACGCGGTGGAAGCCATCGACGACATCGGCACCCCCCACGGACTGGGCGCCAGGGCCGCCCTGTCCCTGGTCACCACCCCCACCCTGGCGCTCGACCTGGCCTCCGAGCTGGTACACACCTTCACGGAGCGACACCCCGGCCTCGACGTCAGACTCCACCAGTACGACAGCCGCGAGGCCGTGGTCCAGGAACTCACCCAGGGCCGAGCCGAGTTGGCTCTCGTCGACCTCCCCCTCGACCAGGATCTCTCCACCCATTACATCCAGGAGCGCGAGGTCGTCCTCATCTCGCCCGCCGGGTCGGCGCTGCCCGACCCGCTGCCGTTCCGCGCACTCGACGGACTGCCGATGGTGCTGCCCACCCCCGGGACCGGCCGGCGCACCGAGATGGAGGCCATGTTCAGCTGTCTGGGCGTGCGCCCGGTGCCCTGTCTGGAGGTGGACGAACGCCTCGGCTGGGTGACGGGTGTGACCGACGGCCGCGGCTCCCTCATCTGGTACCGCGACGTGGTCGCCCGGGCCTTCGGCAGCAGGGCGGAGATACGTTCCTTCACCCCACCCCTGCTGCGCCCGGTGGGCATCGCGCACGCCCGCCGGCCGCTGAGCCGGGCCGCCCGCGCCTTCATCGCGCACGCCCGGCACAAGGCACCCGTACGCGAGCCCTCGCGGTGACCGCGCGGGCCGTGGGCACCGCCGGTCCGAGGCGGGCCGGGCGGAGGGCCCCTCCTGACGGCCGGACATGCCCGCTCGGCATTGAACGATGCTCAAACGGGCGGCGATTGCCCCTGGCGGCGGCACCCGACTCCCCCTCACATGGTGGCCATGCCCCGACTACTCCTCACACCCCCACGGGCCGCCGCCCTCGCCACCGCGACCCTCGCCATGGCCCTGCCGGCCGCGGCCTGGCTGACCGGGCCCGCCGCCGGACCCGCCGACGCCGCCGCTCTGATGCCCGCGTCCGCACCCGTGGCCGGCGCCGCCGCCGCTCCCGAGCGCCAGTGCACCCTCCCCGGAGGCCTGGCCGAGATCAGCGGGCTCGCCATGAGCCGCAAACATCCCGGCGTGTTCTACGCCGTCAACGACAGCGGGAACACCAACCAGGTCTTCGCCATCGACTGCAGCGGCGCCACCGGCCTGCTCAAGGCCACGTACACGGTCTCCGGGGTCGGCAACACCGACTGGGAGGGGCTGGCCATCGGCAAGGACCCCTCGGGTCGCCCCACGATCCTGGTCGGCGACATCGGAGACAACTTCGGGAGCCGCGCCGAGATCACCGTGCACTCCTTCACCGAGCCCGACCAGCTCGCCAACGCCTCGGTGACACCCGTGACGTACCGCTTCACCTACGCCGACGGGAAGCACGACGCCGAATCCCTGCTCGCCGATCCCGTCACGGGCCGGATCCTCATCGCGAGCAAACTCATAGGAGCGGCAGGCCAGTTGTACCAGGCCCCGCTCTCACCGGTGCCCGGGCAACCGAACACCCTGACGGCCGTCCGACCGGGCCCGGTCTTCGCCACCGACGGCGCGTTCTCCCCGTCGGGGGCCTCGTACACCCTGCGCAGCGGCGGTCCCCTGGGGGCCAACACGGCCTCGGTGTACGACACCTCGGGCTCCAAGCTCGCGGACGTGGCCCTGCCCGCCCAGTCGCAGGGCGAGACGGTGACCTACGCCGACTGCACCAGCCTGCTCGTCGGCTCGGAGAACGACACCCAGATCTGGCGCGTACCGCTACCCCCGGAGGCCACCCCGGGCTGCGGCGGCACACCGACTCCTACTCCCACGCCGACTGCCACACCCACGCCGACACCAACGCCTTCGCCGACACCCACACCGACTCCCACCCCCGGTGACCTGAAGCTGGCCAACCCCGGCCCCCAGAGCTGCAAGTTCAACCAGAACTGCACCATCCAGCTCACCGCCACGGGCGGCAAGCCACCCGTCCGCTA
>NZ_JBEXPT010000252.1:0-2750 GCF_040612195.1 Streptomyces sp. NPDC006450
CCTACTGGCTCCCCCGTGTGTTTGTTTCTCTCGGCGGGGGGGGGCGCCCCCCGGGGGCCCCCCCCACACCGCGCTCGAGGCGGAGTCAGGTCAGATGGCGAGCGCCTGAGCGCGGCGCTTCACCTCCGTGCCGCGATTCTCGCTCAGTGCCTGCACGGGGGTGCCGGGCAGGGTCTCGTCGGCGGTGAAGAGCCACTCCAGGATCTCCGCGTCGGTGAAGCGGTCGTCGCGGAGCACCGTCAGCAGGCCGACCAGGCCCTTGACGATCTTGTCTCCGTCGATGAAGGCCGCGGGGACCTGGAGGGAGCGGTTCTCGCCGCGGCGCACCGCGAGCAGCTGACCTTCCTTGACCAGCTGGCGAACCTTGGTCACTTCGATGTCGAGCATCTCCGCGATGTCGGGGAGGTACAGCCAGGCGGGAACAAGGGCATCGATCTTTGCGTCAATCTCGGTCACGGAGACAAGCCTGCCATCTCGGACTGACTGCCGGTACCCGAGCGGGCCCGGACGGGGGCCGAACCGGGGCCCGCACCCCTGCCCGGACCGGTTCGGGAGCTGTCCCGGAGGCTTTCCGAACCGCTTCCGGACCCGCGCCGGACCCGTTCCGAACCGCTTCCGGACCCGCTCCGAGCCGGTTCGAACCGCTTCCGGACCCGCGCCGAACCGGTTCGGAACCCGTCCCGGACCCGTTCCCGACCCGTGCCCCGCCGGGTCAGCGCACCGCCGACTTCAGCGCGACCGCCGGGTCGGCGACCTTCACCGGGTCCACGAGGGCGCCCGTCTCCACGAGGCGGCGCCCCTGGGCCAGGTCGCGCGGGCGGCCCACCGCGAGGACCGCGACCAGCCGGCCTTCCCGCAGCCAGCACACCGACCAGGCGTCGGACTCCGGGTCGCCGCGCCACAGCGGTGCGTCCGCGCCAAAGTGGTGGCCCGCGTACTGCACGAAGCGGCCGAACTGCTCCGACCAGAAGTACGGGACCGGGTCGTAGACCTGCTCCCCCGAGCCGCCGGCCAGGATGTCCGCCGCCACCACCCGGGGCCCCTGGAGTGCGTTGTCCCAGTGGTGCACCAGCAGCCGGGATCCGTAGCGCCCCGACGGGAAGGAGGCGCAGTCCCCCACGGCGTACACCCCGGGCGCCGATGTGCGCAGCCACTCGTCGGCGGTGACCGCTCCGTCCGGGCCGAGCTCCACGCCGGACCCGGCCAGCCATCCGGTGGCCGGCCGCGCGCCGATGCCCACCACCACCGCCTCCGCCGGCAGCTCCCGCCCGTCGGCCAGCAGGACCCGGCCCGGCTCCACGGAAGCCACCCGCGCGCCCGTCAGCAGCTCGGCGCCCGCCTCGGCGTACCAGCGCCCCATCGGCTCGGCGACCTCCGGCGGCAGCGCGCCCGCCAGCACCCGGTCGGCCGCCTCGACCACCGTCACCGCGCAGCCCGCATCGCGGGCGGCGGTGGCGAACTCCGCGCCGATCCACCCGGCCCCGACCACGACGACCGCGGAGCCGGCCGCCAGGACGGGCCGCAGCCGCGCCGCGTCGTCCAGGGTGCGCAGCAGGTGCACCCCGGGGACGCCCTCCGCGCCGGGCAGCGTCAGCGGGACGGCGCCGGTGGCCAGCACGAGGAACTCGTACGGGACCGGGCCCGCCTCGGTGTCCACCTCCCGGTCGGCGGCCCGCAGCCCGGTGACCTCGACCCCCAGCCGGAGCTCGATGCCGAGCTCCTCGAAGTCGACGTCGAAGGCCGAGTCCTCGGCCTTGCCGAGGAGCACCGCCTTGGACAGCGGGGGTCGGTCGTAGGGCTGGTGGGGTTCGGCTCCCAGCAGGGTGACGGGGCCGGTCCAGCCCTGTTCCCGGAGGGCGACCGCGGTCTGGACCCCGGCCATCCCGGCCCCGACGACGACCACGCCGCGTCGCGTGTCCTGCGCCCGCTGCACCTGCTGCCGCGCCTGCTGCTGCGCTTGCCGTTGCGTCTGCTGTTGCGTCTGCTCGCTCACGCGGCCCAGCGTAATCAACTGACGATCAGCCAGGAATAGCGGACGGGGGCCTCCTGAGGCCGGGCGGGCACCGGCACCGGGGAGGCAGCCTTACCGGCCGTCGGCCTCGGCGTTACTCTGGCACCGAACCTATCGCGGGAGTCCGGGCGCACCGGGCTGAGAGGGAGGCTGGCCGGCCTCCGACCGTACGAACCTGATCCGGGTCATGCCGGCGAAGGGAGGGGCTGGACGCCCATGCATTCATTCAGGAAGGGCCGGAGTCCCGGCTACGACGTCCTCGTCATCGGGGGCGGCATCATCGGCCTGGTCACCGCCTGGCGGGCGGCCCGGCGCGGGCTGCGCACCGCGCTGGCCGATCCGGCCCCCGGCGGCGGGGCCGCCCAGGTCGCGGCCGGCATGCTGGCCGCCGTCACCGAGCTGCACTACGGCGACGAGACCCTGCTCGGGCTCAACCTCGCCTCCGCCGCCCGCTACCCCGAGTTCGCCGCCGAACTCGCCGAAGCCAGTGGCGGCCTGGACATCGGCTACCGCGCCTGCGGCACCCTCGCCGTCGCCCTCGACTCCGACGACCGGCTGCACCTGCGCGAACTGCACGCCCTCCAGCGCCGCTGCGGCCTGGACTCCGAGTGGCTGACCGGCCGCGAGTGCCGCCGCCTGGAACCGATGCTGGCCCCGGGCGTACGCGGCGGCCTGCGCGTGGACGGCGACCACCAGGTCGATCCCCGCCGCCTGGCGGCTGCCCTGCAGGCCGCCTGCG
>NZ_JBEXPT010000253.1:0-2696 GCF_040612195.1 Streptomyces sp. NPDC006450
GCGCCGCGGACCGGCGTAGCAGAGCCCCGCTCCCCCGCTCCCCAGGGCGGCCCGCTCCCCCGACGCCCGCTCCGCGCGGGCGACCGCCCCGGCCGGCTCAGGCGTCGGCCGCCCGCAACACCGCGGCCGAGTTGAAGCCGCCCCTCCCGCGCGCCAGCACCAGCACGGTCCGCAGCCCGGGCAGCTCCCGCGCCGCGCCCGTCACCAGATCCAGCGGGCAGTTCGCGGCGACCCGCCGCGTCCCGGTGGTCGGGGGCACCACCTTGTCGCGGAGCGCGAGCGCCGCCGCCGCCAGGTCCAGCGAGGAACCCCCGGCGCCCAGCCGGCCCGTCATCGACTTCGGCGCGGTCACCGGCACGCCGCACGGCCCGAACAGCGCGGCCAGTGCCTCGGCCTCGGCCCGGTCGGCGGCCCGCTCCCCGGCCCCGTCGGCGAACACCACGTCCACCTGGTCGGGGCTCACCCGGGCGTCGGCCAGCGCGAGTTCGGCCGCCTCCTTGAGCCGCTCCTCCCCCGGCCCGCCGTCGAAGGTCGCCGCGCACCCGGCCACCACGGCGTACCCGCGGACACCGCGCGCGGCGGCGGCCGCCGCGTCCTCCAGGACCAGCAGCGCGCCGCCCTCGCCCACGACGTGGCCGCAGGCGTCCGCGTCGAAGGGCCGGTAGGCCCGTGCCGGATCGGGGTCGGTGCTCAGCCGGCCGTCCGCCAGGTGCGCGGCCCAGCCCCAGGGGCACAGCGCCGAGTCGACGCCTCCGGTCACCATGAGGCCCACGCCCTTGCGGATCTCGCGCCGGGCGCGGGCGAGCGTGTCGATCCCGCCCGCCTGCTCGCTGACCATGGCGGAGCCGGGGCCGCGCAGAGCGTGCCGGATGGAGATCTCGGCGGTTCCCGCCGCGTGGAACCAGGCGAAGGACTGGTACGCGCTGACGTAGCGGGCTCCCTTGCCCCACAGGGCCTCCAGCCCTCGCTGGCCGAACTCGGTGCCGCCCGCGGAGCTGGCCGTGATCACGCCCGCCCGGTAGCCGGGCAGTGCGGCCGGGTCGGCACCCGAGTCCTCCAGGGCTTCCTTGGCCGCGACCAGGCTCAGGCGGGTGACCCGGTCGGTGGAGGGGAGCAGGCGGCTGGGGATGTGGTCCTCGTCGACGAAGCCGGGGATCTCGCCCGCGATCCGCACCGGGTAGCCGGAGGCGTCGAAGCGGGTGATCGGGCCGATGCCGCTGCGGCCCTCCAGCATGGCGCTCCACCAGGCCTCGGTACCCAGCCCGTTGGGCGCGGCCACGCCGATGCCGGTGACCAGCGCCCGGGTGCCGGGCAGGCTGCGCACGCGCCCGCTCGCGCCGTTGGGGCCGCTCATGCCGTCTCCCGCAGCCGGGGCCTGGTCAGCACGGTGGCGGCGTGGAAGCCGCCGAAGCCGCTGGCGACGCTGAGCACCGTACTGGTGCGCTGCTCGCGGGCGAACAGCGGTGTGTAGTCCAGGTCGCAGGTCGGGTCGGGCTCGTGCAGGTTGGCGGTCGGCGGAACCGTGCTGTGCTCGATGGCCAGCACGCTGGCCGCCACGTCCAGGGCGCCTGCGGCGCCGAGCGCGTGTCCGATCATCGATTTGATGGAGCTGACCGGGACGCGCCGGGCGTGGTCGCCCAGTCCCTGCTTGAAGGCGTGCGTCTCGTGCCGGTCGTTGTGCAGGGTGCCGGCCCCGTGCGCGTTGATGTAGTCCACGTCGACCGGGTTCAGGCGCGCCTCGTCGAGTGCCGCCCGGATGGCGTCGGCCATTTCCTGGCCGCCCGGCCGCAGCCCCGTCATGTGGTGCGCGCTGCTGTACGAGGCGAAGCCGGACAGCTCCGCGTACGCGTGGGCGCCCCGGCGGCGGGCGTGCTCCAGCTCCTCCAGGATCACCACGGCCGCGCCCTCGCCGAGCACGAAGCCGTCGCGGGTGCGGTCGAAGGGGCGCGAGGCGGTGCCGGCGTCCTCGTTGCGGGGGCTGGTGAGGCGGATGCGGTCGAAGCAGGCCATGGCGATGGGGGAGATCGGTGCCTCCGCCCCGCCCGTGATCATCACGTCGGCGCTGCCCTCGCGGATCAGCTCGGCGGCGTGCCCGATCGCGTCCAGGCCCGAGGTGCAGCCGCTGGAGATCAGGCTGACCGGGCCCTGCGCGCCGCTGTCGCGGGCCACTGCGGCCGCCAGCGAGCTGGGCACGAAGTAGTCGTAGAGGCACTCGGCGGCCCGGGAGTGGTCGACGGTCCACGTGCTGCCGAAGTCGCTCAGCAGTGCGTACTGCGTGGCGAGTCCGGTGGTGCAGCCCGCCGCGTTGCCCAGGCTGACCCCGGTGCGCAGCCGGTTCCCTGCGGCCAGTACGGCGTGCAGACCACTGTCGGCCACCGCCTCCCGGGCGCTGACCAGTGCGAACTGGGCGGCCCGGTCCAGGCGTTCGGTGTCGGCGAGGGTGAAGCCGTGCGCGGCGGGGTCGAAGTCGACCTCGGCGGCGATCCGCGAGCGGTAGCTGGCGGCGTCGAAGAGGGTGACGCCGCGGGTCGCGGTACGGCCCGAGGTCAGCAGGGACCAGAAGTTGGCGGTTCCGACGGCTCCGGGGGCCACCACGCCGAAGCCGTCCGCTACGAGGACACCGACTGGCGGACGATCGCCGCCCTCTACGGACGGCTCGTCCTGCTGATCCCGTCACCGGTGATCGAACTCAACCG
>NZ_JBEXPT010000254.1:0-2692 GCF_040612195.1 Streptomyces sp. NPDC006450
GTGCCGCCGGCCCCACTACTGCGGCGCCGGCCGCCGCGCCGGCCGCCCGACGGGTGCGCTGCGGCAGCAGGGCCCGCAGCGCGGGGTGCAGCCGGTCGCCCGCCCGGCCGAGCGCGGCGAGGTCGAGCCGTACCGGCACGACGGTGGCCGCGTCCACCGAGGGCGCCCGGTCCAGGAGGGCCAGTGCCTCGGTGCTGTTCAGCGGCAGGATGCCACCGCGGTTGAGCCGTCGGCGGTCGCCTCCGGCGAGGTCGGCGGCCATCCCGTCGCCCGCTTCCCACAGACCCCAGGCGAGCGACTGCGCCGGGAGCCCCTTCGCCCTGCGCAGGGCGGCCAGGGCGTCGAGGGTGGTGTTGGCGGCGGCGTAGCCGCCCTGACCGGGGTTGCCGAGGACACCGGCGATGGAGGAGAAGAGGACGAAGGACCGCAGAGCGGTTCCGGCGGTCAGCTCGTGCAGGTGCCAGGCCGCGTCGACCTTCGGTGCGAAGACCGTCCTGAGGCTGCGCTCGGTGATCGAGGGCAGGACACCGTCGTCGAGCACGCCGGCGGCGTGGACGATCCCGGTGAGGGGGTGCTCGGCGGGTACCCCGGCCAGCAGGGCCGCAACAGCCTCCCGATCGCCTACGTCGCACGCCTCGATCCGCACCTCGGCACCCGACGCGGACAGCTCCGCGAGGAGCTCGACCGCACCCGACGCACCCGACCCGGACCGGCTGACCAACAACAGATGCCGCACACCGTGCTCGGACACCAGATGACGGGCCACCTCCGCACCCAGACCACCCGTACCACCCGTGATCAGCACCGTACCGCCACCAACACCGGCAGCGTGGCCGAGGCCGTGGCCGTGGCCGTGGCCGTGGCCGTCAGCGCCGCCTACAAGGGCGGACGACCCGGCGCCCTCGGAGGCGGAAGTCGCCGGCACCCGAGTCAGCCTCGGCACCAACACCCCGCCCCCACGCACCGCGACCTCCGGCTCACCACTGGCCACAGCGACGGCCAGCCCGGCGGAAACATCCACCCCGGCCATGTCGACCAGCTGGAACCGGCCCGGATTCTCCGCCTGAGCCGCACGCACCAGACCCCATGCGGGGGCGTGGCGTACGTCGACGTCGGTGTCCTGGGCTCCGGTGACGACCGCTCCCCTGGTCACCACGACCAGGCGCGACTGCGCGAAGCGCTCCTCCGACAGCCACTCCTGAAGCACTGCCAGGACCTGCTGCGCCGTCGTGTGGATGCCGGCCAGTTCCCCGGCTCCGGCGTCGGGATCCGCCGCGCCGAGCGGGCATTCGTACACGACCGCCTCGGCCACCACCTCGGCCTCGGCCGCGACCGGCCACTTCGTGAGGGATCCGGTGGACGTCACCGCCTCGGCGGAGGCCCCGGCGAGGGGCTGCCATTCGGTGCGGAACAGCGTGTCGCCACCGCCGTGACCGGCTGCGGCACCCTCCAGGGAGACCTCCCTGGACACGACGGCCTCGACGGCCAGCACCGGACCGTTGCCGTCGGCCAGCTGGACCGACACCGAGTCGGGCCCGGCCGGGGCTATGCGGACCCGCACGCTGGTGGCACCCTCGGCGTACAGCCGTACGCCCGTCCACGCGAACGGCATCACCGCGGCGCCGTCCTCGCGTTCGTCCGCGATCACGATGGCGTGCAAGGCGGCGTCGAGCAGGGCCGGGTGGACCCCGAACCGCTGCGCCTCCTCCACGGCCTGCTCGGTGAGCGCAATCTCCGCGAAGACCTCGTCGCCCCGGCGCCAGGCGGCGCGCAGCCCCTGGAAGACGGGGCCGTAGGCGTAGCCGAGGTCGTACAGGCCCGGATAGGCGTCGTCGGTGTCGATCTCCTCGGCACCTACCGGCGGCCATTCCTCGGCCGTGAAGGGCTTGAGGGCCTCGACCTCGCCCTCGCTCCCGCCCTCGCCCAGGACGCCCTGCGCGTTCAGCAGCCACAGGGAGTCGGCCGCACCGTCAGAGCGGGAGTAGACCCGTACGGAACGGCGCCCACCGCCCTCCTCGTCCGGAGCACCGACCGCCACCTGGACCTGCACCGAACCCTGCTCGGGCAGGACCAGCGGCGCCTGGAGGGTGAGCTCCTCCAGCACCGGGCAGCCGACGTACGAACCCGCATGGAGAGCGAGCTCCACGAAGCCGGTGCCGGGGAGCAGGGTGGTGCCGAGGATGTCGTGGTCGGCCAGCCAGGGCTGTGCCTCCACCGACAGACGGCCGGTGAACACGACGCCGTCGGAGTCGGGCAGCTCGACCGCGGCGCCGAGCAGCGGGTGATCGGCACTCTGCTGGCCGAGGGCCGCGAGGCCCACCGTGCTCTGGGCGGTGCTCGTCAGCCAGTAGCGGTCGCGCTGGAAGGCGTACGTGGGCAGGTCGATGCGGGCCGGCGTGTGCTCGGCGTAGAACGCCTCCCAGTCGATGCCCGCGCCGGAGACGTGGAGATGGGCCAGAGCGGTCAGGACCGATTCCGCCTCGTCCTTGTTTCCGTGCAGGCTCGGTACGACCACGGCGCGGGAGTCCTCGGGAAGGGACTGCTGAGTCAGTGCCGACAGCACCCCCTGCGGACCGATCTCCAGGAAGCGGGAGACGCCCAGACCGTTCAGGGCCGAGACCGCGTCCGCGAAGCGCACCGGACGCAGGACGTGCTCCACCCAGTACTCCGGGTCCTGCCAGGCGGCATCCGG
>NZ_JBEXPT010000255.1:0-2599 GCF_040612195.1 Streptomyces sp. NPDC006450
CGTAGGAGAAGGTGGGCATGTTCTTGATCGAGACGGTCGTCATCATCTCCCTCAGCTGAGGCTCCTTCAGGAGCCGACCGGAGAACAGGGCCCGGGGAGGGTGCCCAGGGCCTCGTTGTACTTCTCCTCGACCGCTTCCGCGGTCGTACCCAGGTGGTAGACGGAGTCGTACTTGGCGACCCAGGCGAAGAAGAGCCCGCCGCTGTGCTCGGCCGTGAGGTTCTTGGCCATCTGGTTCTGGTAGCCCACGCCGCTGGGGCTGGGCACGCTGTCGAGCACCATGCGCTTCACCCGGGTCGGGTACATCGACGCGTAGACCGAGCCGAGGTAGGCGCCCCAGTCGATGCCGTAGTAGCTGATCTGCTCCTGGCCCAGCGCGATCCGTATCCGGTCGAGGTCGCGCGCGGAGTCCTTGGTGGTGAAGTGCTTCAGCGTGTCGCCGTACTTGTCGCCGCAGCTCTTGGCGTACGCCTGGGCACGGGCCACCGACGCCTGCTCGTCCGCGGCCGTGTTCGGCACGGGGTCGGGCAGCAGCGGGTTGATGTAGGACGCGTCGCACACCATCGACGGCTCGCTGGCCCCGACGCCGCGCGGGTCCATGCCGATCCAGTCGTAGGCGGGGCCGACGTCCTTCGCCAGCCCGCTCGTGCCCTTGGCGTACCGGGTGGGCATGTCGCGGCTGATCGGGCCGGGCCACTGGCCGCGGTGCAGCAGCACGACGCCCTTGTACTGGTCGTCGGTGACGGTGTGCTTGGCCCGGGTCAGCGCCAGCTTGATCTTCTGGCCGCCCGGCTGGGCGTAGTCGAGCGGGACCTCCACGGAGCCGCACTCAAGGCCCTTGAGCAACGCGCCGAGGTTCGGGTCGGCGTCAGGACACGGCGCCCAGGCGATCGTTCCGGCGGCCGGCGCGGCAACCCCCTCGGCCGCCGCGACGGGGGTGACGGCCGGGACCAACAGGCCGGTCACGATCACCGCAGTGACCAATGCGAGCTTCTTCATGGATACCCCTTCTGAATGCACGGGGCTCACAGCGTGGCAACGGGGTCTCCGAATCGGCTCGAAACCTGCTGGAGTCAGCACGACCCGATAGGCTTCGCATCGGACATTTCCCTACAAGCCGACATGAATACCCCAACCTCAGGAGTGATCATGGCTGAATCTGCCCACCAGGGAATCAAGACCGTGCTGCATCCCGTCACGGATCTGGCGAAGGCCACATCCGTCTACACCGCCCTGCTCGGCATCGAGCCGCAGACCAAGGGGGACCACTACGTCGGCTACGACGTCGCGGGGCAGCACATCGGCCTGGTGCCGGACCCCGGCATGAGCTCGCCCGTGTCCTACTGGCACGTCCCCGACATCGAGGCGAAGCTCGCCGAGGTGACCGCCGCGGGCGCCACGGTGCAGAAGCCGGCCTCCGACGTCGGCGGCGGCCGCCTGGTGGCCACCTTCACGGACCTCGACGGCAACGTCCTCGGGCTCGTCCAGGACTGATCCGGCCGTGAATCCCCCTCGGGCGGTTCCGGGGCCGAGGGGGATTCACGGCCGGCTTTCCAGGCTCTTCGAGAATGCGGCGGACAGCCGATTCCTCAGGGGCGTCCGGCAGCGCGCACGAGTGCGTGGTGAAGTCGCTGGTCGGGCGTGAATCCCGCTTCCCATTGCACGCCGACGACGAAGGGGCGGTCCGCCACTTCGATGGCCTCCACGGTCCCGTCCTCGGCCCAGCCGGTGGCGGTGAGCCCGGCGCCGATCCGGTTGACGGCCTGGTGGTGATGGCAGGCCGTCATCGGCGCGTCCTCGTCGAGGACACCGGCGATCCGGCTGCCCGGCTCCAGCTTCAACGGGTGGGGGCCGAGGGTGAAGGACGGCGTGTTCGGGCGGTGGCCGTCGTGGCCCGTGATCTCGGGCAGGTGCTGGTGGAGCGTGCCTCCGTGCAGCACGTTGAGCAGCTGCATGCCGCGGCAGATGCCCAGCACGGGCAGCTCGGCGTCAAGTGCCGCCCGGATCAGCGCCAGTTCGGCGCGGTCGGCGTCCGGGGTCATCGCCCGCGTGCCGGGGTGCGGCTCCTCGCCGTACAGCGCCGGATCCACATCGGGGCCGCCCGGGATCAGCAGGCCGTCGATCCGGTCCGCCATGGCCTCGACGCCGGGCAGCAGCGGAAGCAGCAGGGGCGTGCAGCCCGCCGCGGCCAGGAAGCCGAGGTGGGCCTGGAGCGCGAAGCTGACGACCATGTCGTCGCCCTGGAAGGTGACCGGCGCGGTCCGCGCACAGATCCCGATCACCGGCCGCCCCGTGCTCGCCGAACCATTCACGAATGATTTCATAACCACCTTCACGGTTTTCCTGGTTCAACTGAGGAACGTAGGCAGATGAAACAACCGCTTCCGCGGAGGGTCACCACGGCAAAAAAATAGCCGTGCGCGCAAAGCGGCGGCCATCGTTCACAACCCGGCAGGCCGGCCCCTACTGAACGAAATGACCCTCCTGATACCACAGACGGGGCCCACGTCTGCGGAGGCCGGGGTTCCTGATCACCCAGCGGCGTCCCGCACCGGCGCAGAGGGACGCCCGCCGACAGGGCGTTGACGAGGACGTCGCA
>NZ_JBEXPT010000256.1:0-2523 GCF_040612195.1 Streptomyces sp. NPDC006450
GTGGGCCCGGGGCCTTCCGGTGTGGGCCCGGGGTCCTCCGGCGCGGGCCCGGGGCCCTCCGGGCGAGGTTCGGTGGTCCGCCGTTCCATGCGCTTCACCTCCGGGTCGAGTCCCGTGCACCTCCACGGGCTCCGTACGCACGGGACCGGGTGCACGCCCGGCGCCTGCCCCGCCCCGCGCGCCCCAATCAGCGCGCCGGACGGGCGCGCCCGGTGGCCTCAGCCCGCGGCCACGGTCTCCACGAGGCTGTCCACGACCCGGCTGAGGCTGAGCCGTCCGTGACGCCGGTGCGCGGCGCGTTGCCGGGCCGCCCCGCTGCCCTCGGTCCGGACCTCCGCCAGCAGGGCGTCGACGAGCGCGGAGTCGCCCGACGCCGCGAGTCCGGGGGCGGCCCGGTCCCGGAGCCGGGCGATCAGGGTCCACGCGGGCACCGGGACGCCGTCGACGGGGTCCAGGCCGTCGCCGTGCAGGCCGTGGGCGGCCGCGAGCAGATGGGCTTCGCGGAGCCGCGACGTATGGGCTTGCGGGGACGGCATGCCCTCGGCCGCCTCCGCGCGCAGGGTGGCGGCCAGGCCCCGTACGAGAGCGGCCAGGAGGACGACCGTGCCGATCCGGGCGTTGACGTCGGCCACGCGGATCTCCAGCGTCGGCACGTGCTCGGACGGGCGGGCGTACCAGTAGATCATCCGGCGGTCCAGCACCGTGCCGCTGCGCACGAGCTCCTCGGCGCAGTGTTCGTACCCGGCCTCGTCGAGGACGGGGGCGGGCCCGACGGTCGGCCACCGGGCGTGTTCCACGGCCCGCCAGCTGGCGTAGCCGGAGTCCCTGCCCCGGTCGAAGGGGGAGTTGGCCGCGAGGGCCTGGACCACGGGCAGCCAGGGCCGCATGCGGTTGGCGAGGTCGAGGGCATCCGCCCGGCAGTCGACCCCGATGTGGACGTGGCAGCCGCAGACCGCCTGGTCGTAGTCGCCGAGGACCCAGGCGAAACGCGACTCCAACCTGCGGTAGCGCTCGTCGCACGTGACCGTCAGCGGATGCTCGGGCGGTACGACGGACGTTCCCGCGGCCAGCAGCAGGCACTCCTCGGCCGCCGCGGCGCGGATCACCTCGGCCCGGATCCGGGACAGCTCCGACCTGAGCGCCGCGGCGCTCGTGGTGGGGCTGGTGCAGACCTCCACCTGGGCGGTGAAGAACTCCGGCTGGACCAGTGGGCCGAGCGTGCGCGCGGCGGCTCGTATGACGCGGGGGCCGCGCCCCACCGGGGCCCGGCTGCCGCGGTCGACGAGCAGGAATTCCTCCTCGACGCCCATCGTCAGGACCGGGACCCGTCCGGGGACGCCTTCGCGCGCGGGGTCTGCCACGGCGGGCGCCGGCGCGGCGCTCCGGTGTCCGGACGGGGACGATGCGGAGGGGGACGGGGATGTGGACACGGTCAGTGACATCGAAAGCCCCTCTGTGGAGCGAGACGACCGACCGGCTCGGGTCGCGGCGATCGGGTCCCGGGCCCGGGACCGGCTGATGCACGACGTCTACCCCCCGGATCGCCGCTCACGCGGGGGCGGGCCGCCGGAGAACGGGCTCCGGCCCGCCGTCAGCCGAGCGCCGGGAAGAAGGGCAGGTAATCCTGGCCCGCGGGGGACGGGACCACCGTGTAGCTGGCCTCGGGAAGTTCGTTCCATACGCCGGGCAGGTCTCCCAGGGGCTCGGAAACCACGATGCGCGATTCGTCGGAGATTTCCTGGAGGTACTGCACCTCGGGGTGGAGGTGACGCACGGTCTCGGCGCGACTGCTGTAGAAGAGGGACCGGGAGGCGCCCCCACTGGAGTAGCGGAACGCCCAGACCCGCTCTCCGTCGCTGACGGCCAGGGTCATCTGGACCGGGTCGGGGACGCCGTGCTCCTTGCCGAGCCGCTCCACGAGCCCGGTCATCCGGGCCACCGCCCCCGGGACGTCCTGGTCGAGTCCGTAGGTGACCGCCAGGTAGAACATCACCTCGGAGTCGGTGGACCCCTCGATGGACGGGAAGAGCGCCGGGTCCACGGCCAGGCAGAGGTCGCGCTGCAGCCGGTGGAAGTCCGCGATGGCCCCGTTGTGCATCCACAGCCACCGGCCGTGGCGGAACGGGTGGCAGTTGGTCTGCTGCACGGCCGAACCCGTCGAGGCGCGCACGTGCGCGAAGAACAGCGGCGAGCGCACGTGTGCGGCGAGCTCGCGCAGATTGCGGTTGTTCCAGGCCGGTGCGATGTCCCGGAAGACGGCCGGCGTGCCGTCCTCGTTCCCGCTGTACCAGCCCAGCCCGAAGCCGTCGCCGTTCGTCGTCTCGACGCCCATCCGGGCATGGAGGCTCTGGTTGATCAGCGAGTGCTCCGGACGGTAGAGCACGGCGTCGAGCAGCATGGGCGAACCCGAGTAGGCGAGCCAGCGGCACATGCGACCTCCCTTTCGCGGCCTGCTCCGAGCCTAACCCCGTACGCGGCCGTGGTCCTGGGCTCCGCCGCGGCGCGGCGCGGCGCCGCGACGGA
>NZ_JBEXPT010000257.1:0-2417 GCF_040612195.1 Streptomyces sp. NPDC006450
CACGGCCTGACGTCAGGGCAGGGGCCGGACCGGACGGGCGCGAGCTGCGCCGCGCCCACGCGCAGCACCGTCAGGTCGGCGCCGGCCCCGGACCGCGCGCGGCGGCGGACCGCCGACGTGCTCGGCGGACCGCTCGGACGGGCTCTTCCGGCCTACGGGAGCGTTCCCCGCGCAGCGGACGAGGACATCGGCCCGCCCTCGGACCGCTCGGTCTTGTGCCCCTTGCTGCCCGGCGCCAGCGTCCGCGCGTCCACGGCCTCCGCCGGCGCCCCCGTCGCGTACAGCCCGTCCGGATCGGTGTCGCGGTCGTGCGGCAGCAGCCAGAACACCCGCCGGCGAAACGTCCCCGAGGAGCGGGACGGCCTGGCCCCAGGCCCCAGCAGCGCGTACCCGACCATCCGGCCGTCGCGGTGGTACGCGGGCCTGCCGCGCCGGGTCGGCAGCCGGTCCAGGCTCTGGCGGACGTAGTCGAGCCGGCTGATGTCCTCGAGCCAGACGAAGTCCACTTCGTGGACGATCTCGTCCTCGGCGATGAGAGCGCTCATGCTGTCTCCTCGTCCGCGAGCAGGCCGATGCCCGGGTAGTACTTGCGCTGGTTCGACAGGATCATTTCCTTGGGCGACGCAAGCCCCACCACCTCACGGACGCGCGCCGCGAAGGCCCGGGAAGAGATCGCGGGGGCCCCCTCATTCTGGCACCAGCCCCTGTAGGCCGCGTAGAGCTGTGCCTGCTCCGCCCGCAGGGCCGGCTCGAAACGGCAGGTCTCGCCGATGAAGCGCCCGGTGTGGTCCTCGGTCTCGGCGTAGGCCGTGGTCGCGATGCGGACCCGCTCCGGGCCCGAGAGGTCCTTGTCGCCGCCGAGGTAGCGCCGGGCGCCCTCGATGAGCCAGTTGAGGATTCCCGGGCCCTCGTGCGTGACCAGGATGTCCGCCAGGTTGTCGATCTTCCGCTCGTCGGAGACGACCCGCTCGAACGGGATCAGCCGCATGCGCCGCCAGAACGCGAAGCCGCCGGTGCCCACTTCGGGCCGGTGGTTGCCCAGCAGCCACAGCTTGTGCGTCGGCTCGAAGCTGAAGAAGTCCTGACGCATCCGGCGGGCCTTGATGCGGTCGCCGCCCGTGAGCAGCTTGACGCGGGCCTCGTCGAACCGGTCGCCCGGCTTGACCTCGCTGCACACGATGACCCGGCGCCCGTGCAATTCGGCGAGGTCGGTCGGGTGGCCCTCGTACGGCCGCGCCATCAGGAACCCGGGAGGCGCCGCGTCGGCGTAGTCGCCGAGCAGCTTCATCAGCACGTCCAGCAGTACGGACTTGCCGTTCTTGCCGGAGCCGAAGAGGAACGGCATCACCTGCGCGCCGACGTCCCCGGTGACGGAGTACCCGAGCAGCAGCTGCAGGAAGTCGATCATCTGCGCGCCCTCCGGCTCCTCGCCGAAGGTGTCGGTCAGGAAGCGGTTCCAGAGCGGCGTGGGCATCGGCCGCGGCCCGGCCGACGTGGAGCGGGAATGGAAGTCCTTCGCGGGCTCGGCGGGGCGGACCTGACCGGTGCGCAGGTCGACGACGCCCGCCGGGGTGCACAGCGCGTACGGATCGGCGTCCAGCAGCGCCGCGTTGAGCACCATGCCCGGGGCGGACTTCGCCTGCGTGAGCATCGCGTTCATCCCGCTGGTGCTGAGCGCGCGGCGGCGGTGCTGCGCGAGCGAGAGCGAGGTGTACACCCCCTGGGGGTCGGTGGCGGCGATGCTTTCCGCCAGGTCACCCGCCGCCCACACGACGGTGTCGTCCTCGTCGATCTGCCAGCGGGTGCCGTCCCAGCGGAACCAGCCGATGCCGGGGACGTGCCGGTAGTCCTTGCGGTAGAGCTTGACGAACAGTTTGGCGTTGCCGCGGTCGGTGAGCGTGTCGGGCAGCAGGCCTTCCGCCGTGGCCTCCCCCTCGGAGCGCGCGGCACTGCCGGCGCTCGGGGTCCCCGCCTCCGCGGACCTCGCCCGCTCCCCGGACTCCCGGGGCGCCGGGACGGGCTGCGCGAGGATCTGCGCAGCGACCGCCTGGACGTCGAAGCCGGACAGCGTGCTCTCGTCGTCCACTCTCATACGCGGCCTCCGGGGGACAGCGGGCGCGACCGACCCGCGTGCAGACCACCGCGGATGATGGCGCGACATCGGCCGTCCTGCCCGGGACGGGCGTGCTCGGCCGCCTCGCGCAGGGCCCGCGTGGCAGCGGCCTCGGTCACGTGCCCCGCGGCGACCAGTCCGCCGGCGGTGTACGCGGCCCGGTTCAACTTCTCGGAGAAGGAAGCCCCTTCGGGCACCGCCGCGCACGCGGCGACCTCGGCCAGTACGCCCGCCAGGACCCGCTCCCCCACACCACGTCCGCCGCCCGCCGCGATGACCGCCTGCCGGGCGCGCGGCGGTACGG
>NZ_JBEXPT010000258.1:0-2415 GCF_040612195.1 Streptomyces sp. NPDC006450
CCGCCCCCACCCAGCGCCAGCCACCGCCCGCCACCCTCCCCACAGGAGTGCGCCAAGGCCGGTCCCCGTACGGCTGCGCTCACCAGGCCGGATGCGCGCGGCGCTCGTAGGCTCGGAAACATGTCAGACGTGTACGCGGCCCGCCGGGGCCTGCTTCGCGACCGCTGTGCGGCCGCCGGAAACGCCGCCGCACTCATCACGCGTCCGGCGAACGTCCGCTACCTCTCCGGAGCGTCGCCGCTGGGCGCGGTCCTGCTGCTCGGTCCGGGCGGGGAGGACATGCTGTTCTGCGCCGGAGCGCCCACCGGGGAGGCCGACGAGGGACGGCTCGACGAGAACCTGCGGCTCTCCGTGCTGACCGGCCCCGGAGCGGATCCGGCCGTCGCGGCGGCCGACTCGGCCACCGCGGCCCGGGCCGACTCCCTCGCCGTGGAGGAACACCACATCACCGTCGGCCGGTACCGCGCCCTGGGCTCGGTGGCGCCCGGGCTGCGCCTGGCCGATCTGGGGACCGCCGTGGAGCAGCAGCGCCTCGTCAAGGACGAGGAGGAGATCGCCTGCCTGCGGATCGCCGCCGAGATCGCCGACCAGGCCCTCGGGGAACTGCTGGAATCGATCCTGGTGGGCCGCACCGAACGGCACCTCGCACTGGAGCTGGAACGCCGGCTCGTGGACCACGGGGCCGACGGTCCGGCCTTCCCCACCTCCGTCGGAACCGGCCCGCACTCCGGACGCTCCCGGCACCGGCCCTCCGACCGCCGGGTCGAGGAGGGTGATTTCCTCTCCGTCTGCCTCGGCGCGAACTACCGGGGCTACCGCTGCGAGATCGGCCGCACCTTCGTGATCGGCACGACCCCCGCCGACTGGCAGATCGAGCTGTACGAACTCGTCTTCGCCGCCCAGCGGGCGGGCAGGGAGGCCCTGCTGCCCGGGGCCGCGTACCGCGATGTGGATCACGCGGCCCGCTCCGTACTCGACTCCGCTGGTCACGGGGAGGCCCTCGCGGCGTCGACCGGACACGGAGTCGGTCTCGAAATCGACGAGGACCCGCAGCTTGCACCTACGGCCATGGGTAAACTGGACGCTTGCGTGCCGGTCACCGTCGAACCGGGGGTTCACCTCCCTGGCCGGGGTGGTGTCCGGATCGATGACACGCTCGTCGTGCGCCCCGAGGCGGACGGCGGTCCCGAGCTACTCACCATTACGACCAAGGAGCTGCTCGCGCTCTAGCCCGCGTTCCCGGGCTGTGCGCGCACCCGTGGTCTTCCAGTGCAGGAGATTCCCACACCGTGGCTTCCACGAACGACCTCAAGAACGGCATGGTGCTGAAGCTCGACGGGGGCCAGCTCTGGTCCGTCGTCGAGTTCCAGCACGTCAAGCCCGGCAAGGGCCCGGCCTTCGTGCGCACCAAGCTGAAGAGCGTCATGTCCGGCAAGGTCGTCGACAAGACGTTCAACGCCGGCACCAAGGTCGAGACGGCCACCATCGACCGCCGCGACATGCAGTTCTCCTACATGGACGGCGAGTACTTCGTCTTCATGGACATGGAGGACTTCGACCAGCTGATGGTCGACAAGAAGGCCGTCGGCGATGCCGCCAACTTCCTCATCGAGGGCTTCACCGCGTCCGTGGCCCGCCACGAGGGCGAGGTGCTCTACGTCGAGCTGCCGGCCGCCGTCGAGCTGACCATCGCGCACACCGACCCGGGCGTCCAGGGCGACCGTTCCACCGGTGGCACCAAGCCGGCGACGCTGGAGACGGGCCACGAGATCCAGGTCCCGCTCTTCATCAACACCGGTGAGAAGATCAAGGTCGACACCCGCACCAGCGACTACCTCGGCCGGGTGAACAGCTAACCGTGGCTGCCCGGAGCAACGCGCGCAAGCGTGCTTTCCAGATCCTGTTCGAGGCCGACCAGCGCGGGGTCTCCGTGCGCGAGGTCCTCGCGGACTGGGTCCGCCACTCGCGGTCGGACACCGACCGTCAGCCCGCGGTGAACGAGTTCACCATGGAACTCGTCGAGGGGTACGCCGACAAGGTGGACCGCATCGACGATCTGATCGCCACCTACGCCGTGGACTGGGACCTCGACCGCATGCCGGTCGTGGACCGGAACATCGTGCGTCTCGGTGCCTACGAGCTGATCTGGGTCGACGGAACCCCGGACGCCGTGGCCATCGACGAGGCCGTCGAGCTGGCCAAGGAGTTCTCCACGGACGAGTCGCCCTCGTTCGTGAACGGGCTGCTCGGCCGCTTCAAGGACCTCAAGCCGAAGCTGCGTCGCAGCGAGAGCTGACCGGCGCCGCCGGTACGGCGTGAACGGAGGGCGCCCCGCGCCGCACGGCACCGCGGCCGCCAGCGTCCCCCGCGGGGGGGGGGGGGCGCTCGCCGGCCACAGCGCGTCCGCGGGCGCGG
>NZ_JBEXPT010000259.1:0-2321 GCF_040612195.1 Streptomyces sp. NPDC006450
GCGCAGCCCCGCCAGGGGTCCGGGGCGCAGCCCCGCCAGGGGTCCGGGGCGCAGCCCCGCCAGGGGTCCGGGGCGCAGCCCCGGGGAACGGGCGAAGGGTGGGTAGGGGACGGCCGCCCGCAGGGCCCCCTCTCCGACCGCGGCCCCGCATCCGCACACCGCCCCGGCCTGCTCGCCCGGCTGCGCCGCCGCGCCCTCCGTGCCGCCCATCCGGCCCCGGCCGACCCCACAGGGGTCACGGAGGCCACGGGGGCCACCCCGGCCACGGTCAAGGCCGTCTCCCTCCGCCGCGGCCGCGCCGAAGTCCTCCGCGACATCACCCTCACCGTGTCGAAGGGCGAGACCATCGCCCTGATGGGCCGCAACGGCGCCGGAAAGTCCACCCTCCTCGCCACCCTCATCGGCACCCTGGAGCCCACCACCGGCCAGGTGACGGTCAGCGGCCGCACCCCCCACCGCACGCCGCCCCCGGAGATGGTGACCCGCGTCGGCCTCGTCCCCCAGGAGCCCCGCGACCTCCTCTACGCCGACACCGTCGCGGCCGAGTGCACCGCCGCCGACCACGACGCCGGCCAGGCGCCCGGCACGTGCCGTGCCCTCGTCGCGGCGCTCCTGCCCGACGTCCCCGACGACACCCACCCGCGCGACCTCTCCGAGGGCCAGCGCCTGGCCCTCGCCCTGGCGCTGGTCCTGACCGGCCGGCCGGCCCTGCTGCTGCTCGACGAGCCGACCCGCGGGCTGGACTACGCCGCCAAGGCCCGCCTCGTGGAGATCCTGCGCGGGCTCGCCTCCGACGGCCACGCCATCGTCCTGGCCACCCATGACGTGGAGCTCGCCGCCGAGCTGGCCCACCGCGTGGTGATCCTGGCCGGCGGCGAGATCGTCGCGGACGGCCCGACCGCCGAGGTCGTCGTCTCCTCCCCCGCCTTCGCCCCGCAGGTGGCCAAGATCCTGGCCCCGGGCCACTGGCTCACGGTCTCCCAGTTCGCGGCGGCCCTCTCCGCCGGGGCGGACTCATGACAACCCCCACCCCGGCCACCCCCACCCCCACCCCGGCCCCGGCCCCGGCCCCGGCCACCCTCACCGGGACCTCGGCCGGCCCCGCCGCCCCGGCCACCCGCCCCCGTTCCCGCCCCCTCCGCATCGGCCCCCGCGCCGCCGCCGCCCTGGTCCTCGTCACCCTCATCGGTCTCGCCGCCTTCGGCTGGCCGCTCCTCGCCGGCCGCCAGTCCGGCTTCGCCCACTCCCAGGACGCCCCCTGGCTCTTCGCGGCCCTGCTCCCCCTCCTGGTCGGCGTGGTCGTCGCGACCATCGCCGACGACGGGATGGACGCCAAGGCCGTCGCGATGCTCGGCGTACTGGCCGCGGTCGGGGCCGCGCTGCGCCCCCTCGGCGCCGGTACGGCCGGCCTGGAGCCCATGTTCTTCCTGATGGTGCTGAGCGGCCGGGTCCTCGGCCCGGGCTTCGGCTTCGTCCTGGGTGCGGTCACCATGTTCGCGTCGGCCCTGCTCACGGGTGGTGTCGGGCCGTGGATGCCGTTCCAGATGCTGGCCATGGGCTGGTTCTCGCTGGGCGCCGGGCTGCTGCCGGGGCCGGACCGGATCCGGGGGCGGGCCGAGCTGGCGATGCTCGCGCTGTACGGGTTCCTCGGCTCGTTCGCGTACGGCACGATCATGAACCTTCAGGGCTGGGTGATCCTGCAGGGCATGGGCCAGGGCATCTCCTTCCACCCCGGGGACCCGGTCGCGGCGAACCTCGCGCGCTTCCTCTCGTACTGCCTGGCGACCTCGCTGGGCTGGGACCTGGGCCGGGCCGCGCTGACCGTCGTACTGACCCTCACGCTCGGCGCGACCCTGCTGAAGGCGTTGCGACGGGCGACTCGAAAAGCGGCGTTCGACGCGTCCGTGGCCTTCGATCCGGGGGCCGGATCCGCTCCCGCGCCTTCCCCTGAAAGGGGTACGAGCAGCCACGGAGCGTGAGATCCGGGCCCCTCACCGGTGACCCGCCCCACAGGACCCACGTCACATACGAGGCGGGATAGTAGGCCTTGAAGGCCCCCTCCCCACCCCCTCACACCGCCCTCCACCTGCGCCGATGCCCACCCGGTCGGCGGGGGGCCGTTCCGCCCCCGCTGCGAGGCCCACTAGTAAAAGGGGTCTTTGCCAGGCGCGCTCCACCCCCGTAGAACTGGATGAGTCGCAAGGCGGACGGAGAAACCCCGGGCTCACCCCCGGACCCCCGGGTTCACCCCCGGATCTCCCGCTCCCGCCGACGAGCCCCTCTCCTTCGCGTGAGTGGATCACGCATGCCCCCGGCATGCC
>NZ_JBEXPT010000260.1:0-2240 GCF_040612195.1 Streptomyces sp. NPDC006450
TCCCGGTGTCCGCGGGGGTGCGGGGCGCGGGCGCGGCCGCCTGGGCGCTGGCCGGCGCCGACCGGGTGCCCCGGCGGGCCAGGGCGGTCCTGGCCGGCGCGGGGCCACCGGTACCGGCCGGACCCGCGCCCTGGGAGCGGCTGGCGGCGGGAGTCCGGGTCCGGGCCGCGCGCAGCCGGGAGTGGGCCGGCCTCGGGGCCGGGCTGGCGCTCGCGCTGCTGGGCGGTTCCGTGATCCCGCTGCTCGCGGGCGGAGCGGCGGTACCGCTCGTGCGCCGGTGGCTGCGGGCCAGGGAGCGGGCCCGTGCCCGGACGGCGCGGGCCGTCGAAGTGGTGGCTTTGTGCGGGGCGGTGGTGGGCGAGCTGCGCGCGGGTGCGCAGCCCGGCCGGGCGCTGACCGAGGCCATGCGCCGGACGGTGTCCGGCCCCGGCGGGCCGGGAGCCGCGGAGGCCGGGGTCCTGGCGGCCGCTGCCTTCGGCGGGGACGTGGCCACGGCACTGCGGCAGGCGGCACGGGAGCCCGGCGCGGACGGGCTGGCCGCGATGGCGGCCTGCTGGCGGGTCTCGGTGGACGGCGGCGCGGGGCTGGCCGCCGGACTGGACCGGCTGGAAGGGGCCCTGCGGGCAGAGCGGGACCGGGAGGAATCACTGCGCGCCCAGCTCACGGGAGCGAGATCGACGACGGCCGTGCTCGCCCTGCTCCCGGGGGTCGGTCTGCTGATCGGCACCGGGCTGGGGGCCGATCCGCTGCGGGTGCTCCTGCACACGCCGGTGGGGTGGGGCTGCCTGCTGGCGGGCTCGGTGCTGGAGGCGCTGGGGCTGCTGTGGTGCCGGCGGATCGTACGGGTGGGGGAGCGGTGATGGACGGCTTCGCGATCCACAGGCTGGGGATGGCCCTGTGCCTCGCGGCGGCGGCGCTGTGGGCGGCGTCGGCGGTGGCGGCGCGCATCCGGGAGCGGGCGGCCCGGCGCCGCCTCACCGGGCTGCTCGCGGTGGAGACGGCGCGCAGGCGGCCGATGGTCGGGCCCCGGCTGCGGGCGGCGGTGACGGCCTGGGCCGGGCCGACCGGAGCACTGGCGGCGGCCTGGCTGCTGATCGGCGGGCTCGCGGGCGCGGCGGCCGGCTGCGCGGCGGCCTTCGCGGTCCGCAGGTGGCTCGCGCGGCGCCGGCCGGCCTCGGGGGTGGACCCCGGGGAGGCGGAGCGCCAGCTTCCCTTCGCCGCGGACCTGTTGGCCGCGTGCCTGGCGGCCGGAGCCGGGCCGGTGGACGCCGCCGAGGCGGTGGGGGAGTCGCTGGGCGGCCCGGTGGGCGAAAGGCTGGCGATGGCCGGGGCGGAGCTGCGGCTCGGCGGCGAACCGGGCGCCGCGTGGGGGAGGTTGGCGGAGATACCGGGAGCACGCGCCCTGGCCGAATGCCTGGAGCGCTCCGCGCGTACGGGGGCGCCCGCCGCGGAACCGGTGTCCCGGCTCGCCTCCACGCTCCGGGCGGACCGCGCGCGCCTGGCGGGGGCCCGGGCGCAGCGGGCGGCGGTCCTCGTCACCGCGCCGGTGGGCCTGTGCTTCCTCCCCGCCTTCCTCGCACTGGGAGTGGCGCCGGTGGTGATCGGGATGGCCTCCGGCCTCCTCTCCGGCACGTGAGCGGCCATCTGAAGAGCCCCCGGTGGGCCTTCTGCAGCCCACTGAGGCCAGCTGAGGGCCAACTGAAGGACTACCTGAAGGGGCACCTGAA
Organism: Streptomyces sp. NPDC006450; assembly: GCF_040612195.1. NCBI lineage: Bacteria > Bacillati > Actinomycetota > Actinomycetes > Kitasatosporales > Streptomycetaceae > Streptomyces > Streptomyces sp. NPDC006450. The sequence goes on from NZ_JBEXPT010000260.1 coordinate 1,728, forward strand.
GATCCGTCCGAATGGCCGACTGAATTGGCCAACTGAAATGACCATCCGACATCTGAGATCTGAGATCACGTCAAAAAGCTGGATCAACGGGAGGTTGTCATGTCGATCATCTGGATTCGCGTGCGGGCGGCAATGTCGGGGCTGGTGAGGCCGACGGGACTGAGGGGTCGTGGGGGCGACGCGGGAATGTCCACGTCGGAATACGCCATGGGCACGATCGCGGCGTGTGCGTTCGCGGCCGTTCTGTACAAGGTGGTGACGAGTGAAGTGGTCTCGACGGCACTTCAGTCGACCATCGGGAAGGCACTCGATGCGCCGTTCTGACCGCGGATATGTGACGGCGGAGGCGGCCCTGGTGATTCCGGCGCTGGTGCTGTTCGCGGCACTGCTGGTGTGGGCGGTGAGGCGGACCGGCAACTCGGCCGGGCCCGGAGCGGGGGCAGAGACGCTGACCCGCCACAGGTCGCCGGACATGCTTGCGTCAGCCGGTGGTGGCGTACGCGACGAAGCCGG
>NZ_JBEXPT010000261.1:0-2236 GCF_040612195.1 Streptomyces sp. NPDC006450
CTGCGAAGCCCTGGCCCGGGCCAGGTGGACTGCCGCCCTGTGAGATGCCGCTGCGCGGGGCCTGTCCCCTACCCGCCCTTCGCCCGTTCCGGGGGGGGGGGGGCCCCCCGGCGGGGCCCCCCGCGCCCGCGGCGCGGGGGCGCGCCCCCCGCCCCCCGCGGGTGGTGTTCTTGCGCGTGCTCCGGGGCCACCCCCCCCCCCCCGCCCCCGCCCCCCAGGCCCCCCCCCCCGGGACGGGTGGCTCAGTAATCGGGCACGGGTGCGGAGGGTACCGGGGGCCGTGCGCGGGTGCCCGTCATTCCTCGGTCAGGTAGCGCTGGAGGGTCGGCGCCACCAGCTCGATGATGGTCTCCGGGTCCGCCGATGCGAGCGGCTCGACCTGGACGACGTAGCGCAGGATCGCGATGCCGACCATGTGGGAGGCGGCGAGCTCGGCGCGGAAGGTCGGGTCGGGGACGTTCAGGTCGGCCGCGATCCGCTCCAGCAGGCGGTGCAGGATCAGCCGGCGGAGCACCTTCGCGGCGGCCTCGTGGGTGAGGGCCGAGCGGATCACGGCGAGCAGCGGGGTCCGGGTGACCGGGTTCTCCCAGACGCCGAGGAAGTAGCGGGCCAGGCGCTCGCCGATGCCGTCCGGGCCCGCACCGAGGATCTTGGGGAGGACGAGGGCGGGCTCCATGCTGAGCTCGATCGCCGCGGCGAAGAGGTCGTCCTTGCTGCCGAAGTAGTGGTGCACCAGGGCCGGGTCCACGCCGGCGGCCTTGGCGATCCCGCGGACCGAGGTCTTGTCGTAGCCGCGCGCGGCGAACTCCGCGCGGGCCGCGAGGCGGATGCGCTCCTGGGTGCCGGGGCCGTCGTCGACCTCGTCCTGGCGGGGCCGGCCGGGCCCTCGGCGGGGCTTCGGCGGCGGGGGGGCCGGCGCGGGGTCCGGCAGGGGCTCGGTCACCGGCGCGGGGTCCTGGGTGCCGGGCCGGGGGCGGTCGCGAGGTGGAGCCGGGTGAAGGCCAGGGCCTCGGCGAGGTCGGCCTCGCGCTCGGCGGAGGACATCGCGCGGCGGGTGTTGACCTCGATGACGACGTGCCCGTCGAAGGAGATGGCGGCGAGCCGCTCCAGCAGTTCGGCGCAGGGCTGGCTGCCCCGGCCGGGGACGAGGTGCTCGTCCTTCGCGGAACCGTTTCCGTCGGCGAGGTGGATGTGGGCGAGGCGGTCGCCCATCCGGTCGATCATCGCGTTCGCGTCGGTGCGGGCGGTCGCGGTGTGCGAGAGGTCGACCGTGAAGTGGCGGTAGTCGTCCTTGGTCACGTCCCACTCGGGCGCGTAGGCGAGCATCTCGCGGTCACGGTAGCGCCAGGGGTACATGTTCTCGACGGCGAAACGGACGTCGGTCTCGTCCGCCATCCGCCAGATGCCCGTGACGAAGTCGCGGGAGTACTGGCGCTGCCAGCGGAACGGGGGGTGGACGACGACCGTGCTCGCACCGAGCTTCTCGGCTGCCGCCTGGGCGCGCTGGAGTTTGGTCCACGGGTCGGTGGACCAGACGCGCTGCGTGATGAGGAGGCAGGGGGCGTGGATGGCCAGGATCGGGACCTGGTGGTGGTCGGAGAGGCGGCGCAGGGCCTCGATGTCCTGGCTGACCGGGTCCGTCCAGACCATGACCTCGACGCCGTCGTAGCCGAGGCGCGCGGCGATCTCGAAGGCGGTCGCCGTTGACTCCGGGTAGACGGAGGCGGTGGAGAGGGCGACTTTCGCGGTCGGGATCCGGACTGGTTCTGCCACGGGGACAGGGTATCGGGGTCCCGGTGGAGGCGGGCCCGTCCTGGCGGACGGGGGGCCCCGGGTGGGCGGGCCCGTCCTGGCGGACGGGGGGCACCGGGTGGACGGGCCCGTCCTGCGAAGCCCTGGCCCGGGCCAGGTGGACTGCCGCCCTGTGAGATGCCGCTGCGCGGGGCCTGTCCCCTACCCGCCCTTCGCCCGTTCCCCGGGCTCCGCCCGGACCCGCGCCTCAAACGCCGGCGAGGCTGAGGATGCCACGCCCAGGCATCCGGAGAGGGTCCCGGGGCCGGGGGCGGGGGCGGGGGCGGGGTGGGGTGTCGGCCGGGACGTAAAGCGTGATGTGTGGCGCAAGAACACCCCGCCACTGTCAAGGCAAACAGGGGGCGCCTAAATCATGCAGTCCAGGCCGACACCCCACCCCGCCCCCGCCCCCGCCCCCGGCCCCGGGACCCTCTCCGGATGCCTG
>NZ_JBEXPT010000262.1:0-2235 GCF_040612195.1 Streptomyces sp. NPDC006450
CGCCGGCGAGGCTGGATTTGCCCCCGGCGGCGCCGGATTTGCCGGGCGCCCCGAGGCGGTCCGCGGGGCTGGACGTGCCCCGGCGGCGGATGTGCCCGGTGGGGTCTAGAACCCCGGGCCGTCCGCTCGGTTGCCGGCGGTGGCCAGGCGGCCCCAGAGGAGGTCGGTGAGGGCGCTGACGAGTTCCGCGCGTTCGCAGGGCCGTTCGCCGAGCCACCAGTCGCCGGCCGCGTGCATCATGCCGACGATGCCGTGGCCCCAGACCCGGGCCAGGCGTTCGCCGCCGGGGCCGAGGTCCACGCGTTCGCCGATCACCTGGGCCAGTTCCTCGCCGAGGCGGCGCAGCAGGGGGGCCGAGTGCAGGCCGACGTCGAAGCCGCGCTCGGGCGCCTGGGAGTCCTCGGCCGGGTGCATGAGGAAGCGGTAGACCTGGGGACGGGCCTCGATCGCGGCGAGATAGGTGTCGAGGGTGGCCTCCACCCGGCTGCGCCGTTCGGCGGGTGCGTCCAGCGCCGCGCGGAGCGAGTCGAGCAGGGCGTCCGTGTGCCGGACGGCCAGGGCCTGGTAGAGGCCGGCCTTGTCGCCGAAGTGGCGGTAGAGGATGGGCTTGGTGATCCCGGCCTCCGCCGCGATGGCGTTCATGGACGCCTTGGGGCCGTCCCTGAGGACGACCCGGTCGGCGGCCTCCAGCAGCTCCCGCCGCCGGCGCTCGCCGGCTCCCGGTTCGCCGGACTGCCGTGTGGTCTCCATGCCGTGTCACTCCCCGCCCTTGCGATGTCCTGAGGCCCACGCAACGTAACACCCCGCACACCCTGGCGATCTCATCGGCGGTCCGTCATCGCTGCTGCTTGACAGTGCTTACCGGCCGGTAACAGACTGGAGTCGGTGTCGGGTTACCGTTGGTAACCCATTGTGTGGCAGGCGAGACGAAAGCTGGAGGGGACATGGCGGAGTTCACCATGGAGCTCAACGACGACCAGAAGCAGGTGCGGGACTGGCTCCACGGCTTCGCCGCCGACGTGATCCGCCCCGCCGCCGCGGAATGGGACGAGCGTGAAGAGACTCCGTGGCCCGTCATCCAGGAGGCCGCCAAGGTCGGCATCTACGGGCTCGACTTCTACGCCCAGCAGTTCTTCGACCCTACCGGCCTCGGCATCCCGATGGCCATGGAGGAGCTGTTCTGGGGTGACGCGGGCATCGCGCTGTCCATCGTCGGCACCGGGCTCGCGGCCATCGGCGTCGTCGCCAACGGCACCGAGGAGCAGATCGGCACCTGGATCCCGCAGATGTACGGCACCCCCGACGACGTGAAGCTCGCCGCCTTCTGCTCCTCCGAGCCCGACGCCGGCTCCGACGTCGGGGCCATGCGCACCCGCGCCGTCTACGACCAGGCCAAGGACGAGTGGGTGCTGAACGGCACCAAGACCTGGGCGACCAACGGCGGCATCGCCAACGTCCACATCGTCGTGGCCGTCGTCGACCCGGAGCTCGGGACGAAGGGGCACGCCTCCTTCATCGTCCCGCCGAACACCCCGGGCCTGTCCCAGGGGCAGAAGTTCAAGAAGCACGGCATCCGCGCCTCGCACACCGCCGAGGTCGTGCTGGAGGACGTACGGGTGCCCGGTTCCTGCCTGCTCGGCGGCAAGGGGAAGCTGGACGAGCGGCTCGCGAAGGCCCACGAGCGGGCCAGGGCGGGCGGCGGGGAGCGCGTGAAGAACGCGGCCATGGCCACCTTCGAGGCCTCCCGCCCGGCCGTCGGCGCCATGGCGGTCGGCACCGCGCGCGCCGCGTACGAGGTGGCGCTGGACTACGCGAAAACCCGTACGCAGTTCGGCCGGCCGATCATCGACAACCAGGGCGTCGCCTTCCAGCTCGCGGACATGCGGACCTCCATCGACGCGGCCCGGCTGCTGGTGTGGCGGGCCTCCTGGATGGCGGTCGCGGGCAAGCCCTTCACCTCGGCCGAGGGCTCGATGTCGAAGCTGTTCGCGAGCGAGACCGCGAAGAAGGTCACCGCCCAGGCGGTCCAGATCCTCGGCGGCAACGGCTTCACCCGCGAGTACCCGGTGGAGCGCATGCACCGAGACAGCGCGATCTACACCATCTTCGAAGGCACCAGCGAGATCCAGCGCCTGGTGATCGCCCGCACCCTCTCGGGCATGCCGATCCGCTAGCGCGGACGGGAGGGAAGGGGCCCGGGGCCGCCGCGCGGCGGCCCCGGGCCCCTTCCCTCCC
>NZ_JBEXPT010000263.1:0-2198 GCF_040612195.1 Streptomyces sp. NPDC006450
CTCGCCACGGAAGCAGAACAGTTCGGCCGGCCATTCCTCCAGTCCGTGCCGGGGCTCCTCGGCTCCCGCGTAACCGGTCAGCACCGCGTGGTAGTTGGTGCCGCCGAACCCGAAGGCGCTCACCCCGGCGATCCGCCGCTCGGCGGGCACCGCCCACGGCCGGGCCCCGGCGTCGAAGAAGAACGGGCTGGTCTCCACGTCCCAGGCGGGAACCGGTGCGTCGAGGTGCAGGGTCGGCGGCCGTACGCCCGAGTGGACCGCACGGACCGCCTTGATCAGACCGGCCAGCCCGGCCGCGCACTTGGTGTGCCCGATCTGCGATTTCACCGAACCCAGCGCACAGGCTCCGGGAGCGGCGCCCGACGCGGCGAACAGGCCGGTCAGTACCCCCAGTTCGGTGCTGTCCCCGACCACGGTGCCGGTGCCGTGCGCCTCGATGAGGCCGACGTCGCCGGGACTGATCCCGGCCCGCGCGTAGGCCCGGTCCAGGGCCCTGCGCTGCCCCTCCGGCCGGGGTGCGGTCAGGCCGAGGGAGCGTCCGTCGCTGGCGGCTCCGACCGCCTTGATCACGGCGTACACCCGGTCGCCGTCCCGTTCCGCGTCGGCGAGCCGCTTCAGTACGAGCGCCCCCACCCCCTCCCCGAGGGCGATCCCGTCGGCAGCCGCGTCGAAGGGCCGGCAGCGCCCGCCCGGGGACAGCGCGCGGACGGAAGAGAACAGCAGGTAGTCGTTGATGCCGTTGTGGACGTCGGCGCCCCCGCACAGCACCATGTCGCTGTCAACATCGCGCAGTTGGCGGCAGGCGAGGTCGAGGGCGGCCAGCGAGGAGGCGCACGCCGCGTCGACCGTGCAGTTCGCTCCGCCGAGGTCCAGCCGGTTGGCGACCCTGCCCGCGATGACGTTGGCGAGCACACCGGGGAAGGAGTCCTCGGTGAGCCGCGGGAGCTGTTCGTCCAGTTCGGGAGGGATCGGGCCCAGGTAGCCGGGGTAGAGCGCGCGCAGGCCGTACGCGCCCGCCAGCTCGGTGCCGGCCTCCGCGCCGAACACGACCGAGGTCCGGGACCGGTCGAACTCCCGGTCCTTGCCGTACCCGGCGTCCGCCAGGGCCCGGGCCGAGATCTCCAGGGCGAGCAGCTGCACCGGTTCGATCCCGGCCAGCGAAGCCGGCGGGATGCCGTGCGCGAGGGCGTCGAAGGGCATCGGCCCGAGGAAGCCTCCCCAGCGGGACGGTGTGCGTTCCCCGGCCCGTGCCGGGTCGGGGTCGAAGTGGAGAGCGGGGTCCCAGCGTTCGGCTGGGACCTCGGTCACGGCGTCGCTCCCGTCCAGGATCCGGGACCAGTAGGCGGCGAGGTCCGGTGCGCCGGGGTAGGCGCAGGCCATGCCGACGACGGCGATGTCCAGCGGTTCGGGCCGCGGAGCGCCGACAGCGGCCACCCCGCCCGCCGTATCGCCCTCGGGTTCCGGACCGGCGAGCTCCTGGGCACGCTGCCGGAGCAACTCGCTCGCACCTTGGGTGACTTCGGCGTGCAGCGCGGCGATCGTGGTCGTCCCGGAGCGCAGGGTGGCGGCCTGGCCGAGCATGAACAGCCCCTCGGTGCGCTGCTGTTCCTCGCCCACGGATTCCAGGCCGGTGCCGTCGGCCCCGCGCCGCAGGCCCTTGCTGGCGATCCGGAGCCTTCCCAGGTTGAGCCGTTCCAGCTCCTCCCACACCTCGCGCGGCTCGGCGCCGCCTTCCGCGAGCCGCCGGCGGGTGGCCTCGAAGGTGTCCACGTAGGGGGTGACCGCGCAGCGGGTGGCGTGTCCGGGCGCGGTGTGCAGCAGGACGGTGTCCGCGCACTCCAGCGCCGCTCGCTGGAAGTGGGGCAGGACCGCGCCCGCGGCGACCGCTTCCTCGGTGAACAGGTACGCGGTGCCCATGAGCACGCCGATGCGCGCACCCCGTTCGGCCAGCGGAGCCGCGGCGGCGGCGGCCATCGCGGCGGACCGGGCGTCGTGGACTCCGCCCGCGAACAGCACGTCCAGCGCGTCCGGTTCGGGGCAGGCGAGCAGCAGCTCGATCTGCTCCTCCCACAGCGGGAACGAGGCGCGTGGCCCGACGTGCCCCCCGCATTCCATCCCCTCGAACACGAACCGGCGCGCCCCGTCGGCGAGGTACCGCTCCAGCAGGCCCGGTGAGGGCACGTGGAGATGGGTCCGGG
>NZ_JBEXPT010000264.1:0-1762 GCF_040612195.1 Streptomyces sp. NPDC006450
GCCGGCGGCGGCTCCGACGCCACCGTTTCCTCCCACGCTTCGGCGGACTCCGCCTCGCGTTGGGCATGGAGCCGGGCCCGGCGCTCTCCGAGCCCTGCGGCGCTCCTCTTCAGACGCCCGAGCCATCCGCGCTTCCTGGGCAGAGGACGGTCCACCGTGGAGTTCCTCCGAGTCGTCGCGTAGGGGAATCCCCTCCAGGCTGGACCGTGCGGGGCCGACCGGCACCCCGGGCCGCGGCACGTGGAGGAGGGACGCCGCCCGCACGTGCCACCCACACGGCCCGGGCCCCGGCACCGGGCGTGGCAGCCGTGATCGCGCACACGGGGCCGTCCGGGGCATCGCGTCCCGAGTGGAAGGGCGGGGAGCGGGGTACCCGTGTGAGAGGAGGACCTACATGCCCACCTCGGACTGGCTGCTGGCACCTGGAGAGCGTGGCAATACCGCCACCCGGCTGGAACATCGCCGGGCGGACGGTCGGGCCTGGTCCGAGGGCAACGAGGCCCGGCCGCTCGTCCACGGCGCCACGTACTTCGCCGAGCTCCTCGCGCGGATCCGGGCGATGCGCGCCGGCGACCTGCTCCTGTTCACCGACTGGCGCGGCGATCCCGACGAGCGGCTCCGCGGACCCGGTACGGAGATCGCGGCCGTCCTGGGCGCGGCGGCCGAACGCGGTGTCGTCGTCAAGGGTCTGCTGTGGCGCTCCCACCTGGACGGCTTCCGGTTCAGCGAGGAGGAGAACCAGACCCTCAGCGAGGACGTCGAAGCGGCGGGCGGTGAGTGCCTGCTCGACCTGCGCGTACGGCCCGGTGGCTCGCACCACCAGAAGATGGTGGTGCTGCGGCACCCCGGCCGCCCGGAGCGCGATGTCGCGTACGTCGGCGGGATCGACCTCTGCCACAACCGCAACGACGACGCCGACCACCGCGGCGACCGCCAATCGCTGCCCCTGGCACCCCGGTACGGTCCGCACCCCCCGTGGCACGACGTGCAGCTCGCCCTGAGCGGGCCGGTCGTCGGCGACGTCGAAGCCGTTTTCCGCGAGCGCTGGGAGGATCCCGCGCCCCTCAGCCGCAGTCCGCTGATGCGGCTGCGCGAACTGCTGGCCCGCGAGGACACCGTTGCGGACGAACTGCCGCCGCAGGAGCCCGATCCGCCGCCGTGCGGCACGCACGCCGTCCAGGTGCTGCGCACCTATCCGAACCGTCTGCTGCGCGGCTATCCCTTCGCCCCCGACGGCGAGCGCAGCATCGCCCGGGGCTACCTCAAGGCGCTGCGGCGGGCCCGGACCCTGATCTACCTGGAGGACCAGTACTTGTGGTCCCCGCGCGTGGTGGACTGCTTCGCCCGGGCACTGCGGGCGAGTCCGCAGCTGCGGCTGGTCGCCGTCATCCCCTCCGTTCCGGAGCAGGACGGCCTGTTCACCGGGCCCATGAACCTGATCGGACGGATCACCGCCCTGGAGGAGCTGAGCCGCGCCGGAGGAGACCGGGTCGCGGTGTACGGCCTGGAGAACCATGCCTCGACCCCTGTGTACGTGCATGCCAAGGTGTGCGTGATCGACGACGTCTGGGCCTCCATCGGGTCCGACAACGTCAACCTGCGTTCGTGGACGCACGACTCCGAGCTGAGCTGCGCCGTCCTCGACCTCGCCGCCGACCCGAGGCGGCCGCTCGACCCGGGCGGCCTCGGGGACGGGGCCCGCCCGTTCGCCCGGGAGTTGCGCCTGGAGTTGATGCGCGAGCACCTCGACGCCGCTGACGGG
>NZ_JBEXPT010000265.1:0-1697 GCF_040612195.1 Streptomyces sp. NPDC006450
CTCGGGGCGGGGCCGGCCGAGCGGGCCTCGTAGGCCGCCCGCTCCTCGGCCGTCAGCTTGGCCAGCAGCCGCTGCGCGGCGGTCAGCTTGTCCTCGATCTCGGCCTTGTGGCCCGCGAGTTCCCTCTGCCGGTCCCGCAGGTCGGCGAGGCGCACGGTGGCCTGGTCCTTGAGCTTTCCGACCTCGTCGAGCCCCCGCCGCACGGCTGAGATGTCGGCCGCGTTGCGGTTCCCGGCGCGCGTGATGAGGGAGGCCCGGTTCAGGTACTCCTGCGGATCACCGGACATCGCCAGCTGTACGGCGGCGCCCAGCGTGCCACTGCGGTACTGCGTCGCGGCCAGCGAACCGAGCGCACTGCGCGCCGTGTTGAGCCGGTCGGTCTTGCGGGCGGTCTCGTCCCGCAGCCCGTCGAGCGCGCGCTGCGCCTCGTCGGCCTTCTCCTTCGCCCCGTTGTACCGGTCCGTCGCGGCCTCGGCCTGCTCGTAGAGCCGGTCCATCTCCGCCTTGACCTGCGAGGGCGTCGGCTGCGGATCGGCATGGGAGATGCCTTCGAACGCGGTGGCGGTGGCAGCGCCCGCGAGGGCGAGGGTGGCGGCGGTGGTGCGTACGGAGCTCCGTGCCGTGCCGCCGGCGAGCGGGCGCTGCCTGGGCTTTCGATGACTGGCCACGAGGGCCTCACGTCCTTCCTCCATCGGTGCTTGGAGGAGGACGCTAGACCCGAAGGTAACGGGCAGATGACGGGATGATCGAAAGTGGCCCGCCGTGACCGGACCTGTCCGGTCGGGCGTCTGCCGATGATCGTCCGGTATCGGTGCGGGAGAGCGGTGATGAGGATATTGACCACGGGGGCCCGCCGACCGCGCCGAACAGGGCCTTCTCCACGCGCTATCCGCGGATCTCCGTCAGGCGGGCGAAGACGACCACGTTGCCGTCGTAGCCCCCCTTCTTCGAGAAGCCGCCGCCGCAGGTGATCACGCGGAGCTCCGGGGCGCCCTTGGGGCCGTAGACCCGCGCTGCCGGGAAGCCGTTCTTGCCGACGACCTCGATGCCGTACACCGTGAACACGGCGGTACGTCCGTCCTGTCGGTCCACCTCGATGTGCCGGCCCCGCGCGAGCGAGCCGAGCGTGTAGAAGACGGCCGGACCCTGCTTGTTGTCCACATGACCGTCGATCACCGCCGTGCCCCGGGTGCCCGGGGCGGGGGAGCCCTCGTACCAGCCGGCCAGGTTCCGGTCCTCCGGCGGCGGGGCGTCCACCCAGCCCTCGGCGTCGAGTCCGACCCGGGTGACGGGCGCGTCGACCTGGAGGGACGGGATCCGGATCCGGGTCGGCGGAGAGGGCTTCAACGGCCGCGGGGCCGGCGGGAGGCGGCGGGCGGCCTCGTCGTGGGCCGGGTCGCCGACCAGCGCGGCGGCCTGCGCGGGCTGCGGCGGACCGCCGTTCAGGTCGAGCCCGTTGGTGAGGAGGAACGTGCCGCTGAGGGCGACCACGGCAACGACGCCCCAGCCGCCGCGAGGCTTCGTGCGCTCCTGAGGGCGGGGCATGATGCGCGCTCCTTCCGTGGTGCTGGGGGTTTCGGGGGAGGCACCCCGGGGCGGCCCCGGCGGCCGCCACCCGGCCGCCGCCCCAGGTACGGGCGCGGGCCGGCCCCGCGGGGGGGGGGGGCCGGCCCGGGGGGGGGGGGGGGGGGGGGGGG
>NZ_JBEXPT010000266.1:0-1644 GCF_040612195.1 Streptomyces sp. NPDC006450
GCCCGTGCGCGGGCTCGCCGGCCCAGGCCACGTACCCGTCGGGACGGACCAGCAGCGCGGGGACGCCGGCCAGTACGTCCGGGCCGTCCACCGGCTTGGCGGACACGGTGTGCACGTCGAGGCGGCCCTGCCAGCCGGCCGCCGTACGGCGCGCCCCGGCATCGTCGGCGAAGTCGAGCAGCACGGCCCGGCCCGGGTGCAGCAGTCGCGCGGTGCGCTGCTCGCCGTCGGCGCCGACCAGCAGCCGCGGCGGCATCCGGCGGCCGACCAGCGGGTGGGCGTCCTCACCTGCGCCGAGGTCGTAGCGGATGTCGAGGTGGCTGACCGCTCCGGCCAGGTGGCGCTTGACCTCGTCGTACCCGACCAGCTCGCCGAACAGCTCGCGCAGCGGGTCCGACTCCGCGCCGCCGAGGAAGACGATCCCCTGGGCACGGGTGTTGGCCAGCAGGCGGCGGCCGACCGGCCACCGCTCGGCGTGGTAGGTGTCCAGCAGCGCTTCGGGGGCGTCGCCGCGGACCACGGCGGCCAGCTTCCAGCCGAGGTTCGCCGCGTCCTGCACGCCGGTGCTGAGGCCCTGGCCGCCGGCCGGCAGGTGGATGTGCGCCGCGTCGCCGGCCACGAACACCCGGCCCCGCCGGTACTCGGAGGCCTGGCGGGTGGCGTTGGTGAAGGAGGACACCCAGTCGGCGCCGCCGTGCGAGATGTCCTCGCCGGTGATGCTCTGCCAGGCTTCCGCGACCTCCTCGAAGGTGACGGTCCGCTCGCGGTCGTGCGCCGGGCGGCCGTCGGGGCAGACGATGATCCGGTCCACGCCCTCGGCGAGCGGGGCCGCCATCACCATGCCGTTGTTCAGGCGCTCGCCGAGGAACCGCGGCCGCAGGGAGCAGCCGGTGACGTCGGCGAGGTACATGCCCTGGGTGGCGTCGGTGCCCGGGAACTCGATGCCGGCCGCCTTGCGGACGTGGCTGGAGCCGCCGTCGGCGCCCACCAGGTACGCGGCGCGCAGCCGCTGCTCGTCGCCGTCGGGCGTACGGACGGTGATCTCGACGCGGTCCCCGTCGAGGAAGCCGTCGGCGAGCGAGACGAACTCCCAGCCGCGCCGGATGTCCGCGCCGAGTTCGGCGGCCCAGCCCTCCAGTACGGCCTCGGTCTGGCCCTGCGGGATGCCGCGGGCGCCGAAGTGGGCGTCCTCGAGGACGGTGAAGTCGAACTGGGCCCCGCCGAAGTGCCCTACGGGGCTGGTGGCGAGGGTCTCGCCCTGGCCGAACCGGGGCAGCAGCCCGCGCTCGTCGAACACCTCCATGGCACGGGCGGTGAAGCCCAGGCCACGGGACTGCCCGGTCGGCGCCGCCAGCTTCTCGATCACGACGACGCGTGCTCCGCCCAGGCGCAGATCGCCTGCGAGCATCAGTCCGGTGGGGCCGGCGCCGACGACGATGACGTCGGTGTCCGCCGCGGTCCCTTCGGTCCCTGCGGTCCCTTTCATGGGGTGTCCTTCCTGGCAGTGGGGATCACTGGAGACGGGGTGGTGCGTGGGTGTGCGGCGGGTGCGGACCTCCACGTCGTGACGCACTCGTGGGGGGAGCGCGGACGTGTTCCCCGATCCGGGCGGGGGGGCCCCGGCGCGGGCGCGGAACGGCCGGG
>NZ_JBEXPT010000267.1:0-1619 GCF_040612195.1 Streptomyces sp. NPDC006450
GGCCGACAAGTCCGCCGCGCCCGCGCCCTCCGCCGCCGGCCAAGCCGTCGCCGCCGGCCCCGCGGGCCAGACCGTCCAGTGCGACGGAGACGGCAGCACGGGCAACCGCGTCCAGGTCGTATATGTCCACGGCCCCGGCCGTGACCGCTACTCCGAGTACGTGGCCTCGTTCCGCAAGTGGGCGGCCGACGCCGACCTCATCTACTCCGCCAGCGCCCAGGAGACCGGGGGCGTCCGGCACATCCGCTACGTGACGGCCGCCGACTGCACCCCGACCGTGCTCAACATCGAGCTCCCGGACTCCGCGCTCGCGGAGTTCAGCGCGACCAACGCCGCCCTCGCCGGCAAGGGGCTCGACCGCCGCGACCGCAAGTACATGATCTTCGCGGACACCCAGGTCTACTGCGGCATAGGCACCTTCAACGGCGACGAGCGGCCCGGCCAGGCCAACCTGAGCAACTTCGGCCCCTCCTACGGGCGTACGGACTCCGGCTGCTGGGGCGGCCACACCGCGGCGCACGAACTCGGCCACAACCTGGGAGCGGTCAACAACAGCGCCCCGAACACCAGCCGCGGCGCGCACTGCACCGACGAGTTCGACGTCATGTGCTACTCGGACACCCCGTACTACCCACAGATGCGCAACGTCTGCACCAACCGGGCCTCCGAGAACATCCTGGACTGCAACCACGACGACTACTTCCACACCAGCCCCAAGGCCGGCAGCTACCTGGCCACCCACTGGAACATCGCCGACAACCAGTTCCTGATGAAGAACAGGGGCGGCGGCACCGACCCCGGCCCCAACCCGAGCCCCAGCCCCTCGCCGACCAAGAAGCCGACGCCCAGCCCGACCAAGAAGCCCACGGGCGGACCGGCCGTGACGGTTGCTCAGATCCAGTCGGACTCCGCCGTCGTGAGCTGGCCCAAGGTCGAGGGAGCCGCCTGGTACCAGGTCCTGCTGAACGGCAAGCACCTGGGCTGGGTCCAGTCTCCGGTGCTGCGCGTCTACAACCTCCGGCCCGACACCTCCTACACCGTCGCCGTCTCCGTCCGGGACGCCGCCGGCCGGGACAGCGGAGCGGGCAAGGCCGCTTCCTTCCGCACGAAGGGCCCGGGCGGCGGCACGACGACCCCCGGGACCCGGTACCTGCTCGGCAACGGAAGCACCGGCATGGCCGCCGAGATCTGGGGCGGGCGCGGCGCCGACGGCACTGTGCTCGTCGGGGCGCGCTCCAACGGGTACGCGCAGCAGCAGTGGTACTTCGACGACGCGGGCAGCGGACTGGTCCGCATCCGCTCCGCCGTCTCCGGCAAGTGCCTGCAGCCGGGCGGCACTCCCGCCGCGGGCATGTGGGTCGCACAGCAGGCCTGCGGACGCTCCGGTGCGCAGAACTGGAAACTGACCACCCGCGGCGGCGCGGTCAGCGTCACGGACCCGAGCGGCGGCTTCGCACTGACCGTGAGCAGCCGTCCGTACTACGGGAACTGGCTGCTCGACCTCCAGCGCGCCGACAAGCGTGCGACGCAGGTCTGGACCGTGCAGAAGGCCGGCTGACCCCGGCAGCCCCCGAAGTCCCCTCCGGGGGACGGCCCCGGCGCCCCGCCCGACCCCGCGC
>NZ_JBEXPT010000268.1:0-1599 GCF_040612195.1 Streptomyces sp. NPDC006450
TTCGTCGTTGGCCGGTGTGTTGGGTAATGCGGGGCAGGCGGCGTATGCGTCGGCGAACGCGTACTTGGACGGGCTTGCTGCGCATCGTCGTGTGTTGGGGTTGCCGGGTCTGTCGTTGGCTTGGGGTCTGTGGTCCGTCGGCGCCGGCATGGGCGGCGAGCTCAGCTCCGCCGACCGGTCCCGCATCTCGCGCGGCGGCTTCGTCCCCCTGACCGAGGAGTCGGGGCTCGCCCTCCTCGACGCCGGTCTCGCGGTGGGCGCCGGGGCGCTGGTCGCCGCCACGTGGGACTGGCCCGCGCTGCGCAGGCAGGCCGAAGACCTGCCCACGGTGTTCGGGCGGCTGGTTCCGGCCGGCCGTCGCCGCCGGGCGCGGGGCGCTGTCGGCAGTGGTGTGCGGGCGCGGCTGGCGGGGCTGTCGGAGCGCGAGCGGGTCTCGCTGCTGTCGGGCGTGGTCTGCGCCTCGGCCGCGGCCGTACTGGGGCATGCCTCGGCGGTGTCCGTGGACCCGGAGCGTGCCTTCGGCGAGCTCGGCTTCGACTCGCTGACCGCCGTGGAGTTCCGCAACGCGCTGGGATCGGAGCTCGGCGTACGCCTGCCCGCGACGCTGGTCTTCGACTACCCGACGCCGCTGGAGCTGGCGCGCTGGCTGGCGGTCGAGCTGTCGGACGGGGCCGAGCCCGCCGGTACCGCGGTCGCCACGGCTGCTTCGGCGGACACGGGCGAGGACCCGATCGCGATCGTCGGCATGGCCTGCCGCTTCCCGGGCGGCGTCGAATCGCCCGAGGACCTGTGGCGGCTCGTCGAGGGCGGCGTGGACGCCGTCTCCGGATTCCCGACGGACCGCGGCTGGGACGTGGACAGCCTCTACGACCCGTCCGGCGAACGCCCTGACACCTCGTACACGCGGGAGGGCGGATTCCTGCACCGGGCCGCGGAGTTCGACGCGGATTTCTTCGGGATCAGCCCCAACGAAGCCCTCGTGATCGACCCGCAGCAGCGGCTGCTCCTGGAGACCTCGTGGGAGGTACTGGAGCGGGCGGCCATCGATCCGACGACGCTCAAGGGCAGCCGGACCGGCGTCTTCGCCGGCCTCATGTACCACGACTACGCGCACAACAGCAGCACGGGCGCGATCGTTTCGGGCCGGGTGTCGTACACCCTCGGTCTGGAGGGCCCGTCGGTGTCGGTGGACACGGCGTGCTCGTCGTCGCTGGTGGCCCTGCACCTGGCGGCGCAGGCCCTGCGGTCGGGCGAGTGCGACCTGGCGCTGGCCGGTGGTGTCGCGGTCATGTCGACGCCGGAGAGCTTCGTGGAGTTCAGCCGGCAGAAGGGCCTGGCGGCCGACGGCCGCTGCAAGTCCTTCGCTGCCTCGGCCGACGGTACGGGGTGGTCCGAGGGCGTAGGCATGCTCCTGGTGGAGCGTCTGTCGGATGCCGAGCGGAACGGCCACAAGGTGCTGGCTGTCGTGCGGGGTACGGCGGTGAATCAGGATGGTGCGAGCAATGGTCTGACGGCGCCGAACGGTCCTTCGCAGCAGCGGGTGATCCGGCAGGCCCTGGCCAATGCCCGGCTGTCGGCGTCGGACGTCGACGCGGTGGA
>NZ_JBEXPT010000269.1:0-1525 GCF_040612195.1 Streptomyces sp. NPDC006450
TTCCAGCGCGAGCGTTACTGGGTGCAGGCGCGTACGGGTGGCGGTGATGTGACCGCTGCCGGTCTCGACGCTGCCGATCACCCGCTCCTCGGAGCGGCTATCTCGCTCGCCGAGTCCGGAGGCGTCGTCCTCACCGGGCGGCTCTCGGCGAGCGCCGCGCCCTGGCTGGCCGACCACGTGGTCGGGGACGCCGTGCTGTTCCCGGGTACGGGATTCGTCGAACTGGCCATCCACGCGGGGGACCAGGTGGGGTGTGGCGGCCTGGAGGAGCTCACGCTCCAAGCCCCGCTGGTCCTGCCCGCACGTGGAGCGGTCCAGGTCCAGGTCGTCGTGGGAGCCGCCGAGGAGTCCCACTCCCGTGACGTCGCCGTCTACTCGCGCGTGACCGCGGCCGGCGACCCGGACGCCGCATGGACCCTGCACGCGACGGGCACGCTGGCGCCCGAGGCGCGGTACGGACTCGGCGAAGAGCTCACCCAGTGGCCGCCCGCAGATGCCGAGGAGCTCGAACTCGACGGCCTCTACGCCCGCTTCGCCGAGGCGGGCATGGACTACGGGCCCGCCTTCCAGGGCCTCAAGCGTGTCTGGCTTCAGGGCGATGCGGTCTTCGCCGAGGTGGAGCTGCCCGAGCAGTACCACGGGGACGCGGAGGAGTTCGGCATCCACCCCGCCCTGTTGGACGCCTGCCTGCACGCCGCCTTCGCCAAGAGCACGGACGACAACCAGGCGGGCCTTCCGTTCGCGTGGTCCGGTGTCGAACTGCACGCCGCAGGCGCGGCGGGCGCACGCGTCAAGCTGACCCCCGCCCCGTCGGGCGGGACGACGGTGGCCGTGGCGGACGTTCACGGCAGGCCGGTCGCGACCATCGACGCGATCACCTTCCGTCCGCTGCCCACCGTGACCGCCACGGAGGCGGAACAGCCGCTGCTCCACCTGGAGTGGTCACCCGCCGACGTACCGTCCGGACAGCGGACCGTCGAGTGGCAGGACTGGGACGGGGCGTCCTCCGACGGGGCCCCGGCAGCCGAAGTCCTCGTACTGCGTGTCGAACGGCAGGAGGACTTCGGGCCCGACGGTCTGCGGGCCTCCGTACAACGCGTCCTCACGGCCGTCCAGCGGCTTCTGGCGGAGGAGGGCTTCTCCGGCACCCGGCTGATCGTGGAGACGAACGGCGCGGTAGCCGTGGAGCAGTCGGCTGACGTCGACCCGGCCGGCGCCGCTGTGTGGGGCTTCGTGCGCGCCGCACAGCTGGAGGCCCCCGAACGGCTGGTCCTCGTCGACACGGACGGCCGCGCGCCGTACGCCGTGGAAGAGGTCATGGCCCTGGGGGAACCGCAGGTCGCGGTCCATGACGGCCGGCTGCACGCAGCACGCCTCGTGAAGGTCGCACCCCCGCAGCCGACCGCATCCGTCTTCTCGTCCGACGACACCGGGACGGTGTTGGTGACGGGTGGTACGGGTGGTCTGGGTGCGGTGGTGGCGCGGCATTTGGTGGTGGTGCATGGGGTGCGGAGTGTGTTGTTGG
>NZ_JBEXPT010000270.1:0-1460 GCF_040612195.1 Streptomyces sp. NPDC006450
CGCGGAGCGGCCGTGCGCGGCGGCGTCCCGCTGTGCTGGCCGTGGTTCGGCCCGGCCGGGCCCGCCGGCTCGCCCTCGCACGGGTTCGCGCGGACCACCGACTGGGAGCTGACGGCGTGGCAGGAGGACGCGGACCGGGTCGTCGTGGAATGCACGCTGCGTCCCTCTCCGGCGTCCCGCGCACTGTGGCCCGAGGAGTTCGTCCTCGTAGCCCGGTACACCCTGACCGACACCTGCCTCATCGAGATCGAGGACCGGGGCGATCACACCGCCACCACCGCGCTCCACACCTATGTCCGGATCGGCGACCTCGGACGGGTACACCTGGCGGGCCTCGGCCCCGAACACACCGACGGGCTCACCCGGCGCCGCTACGAGGACGAGGACGGCACGCTGACCCCCGTGGACCACGTCGAGCGGTTCCAGACGGCGCCCGCGCCCGTCACCACGGTGCGCGACGAGGTGCTGGGACGGATCGTCACCCTCGCCCACCACGACCACAGCGACGTGGTGGTCTGGAACCCGGGCGCCGAACTCGCCCGGGGCATGGCCGACCTCGCGCCGCAGGAGCACCGGCACTTCGTGTGCGCGGAGACGGCCCGGGTGGGACGGCCGCTCGTGGCCGAAGAAGGGCGGCCGGGACGCCTGGCGGTCGAGCTGCGGATGACGGAGCAGTGACAGCGGGTTCACCGGGAGCGGGTAGAGAGGGCGGTGTACAGCGGGAGGGGCGCTCGTAGGTCCGCCCGATGGCCTGCGGGGTGGTGGTGTCGGTGGCCCGTAGGGGTTCGGCACTGTTCAGGTCCGGTTCCCACCGGTCGAGGCGGGTCGCCGCGTCCCCGGTCGAGCGGGCGACGCGGGTGACGGCGGCCGGGCCTCCCAGCTCGCGCAGGAGCAGGGTGGCGGCGGCGTTGTCGCTGAAGCGGATCGTGGCGTCGCTCAGCTCCGCGATGGTCATCCCGTCGGCGAGGTTCTCCGGTCGGCCGGTGACCGGGGCGTGCCCGGAAGCGGCGGCCTCCTGCGCGGTGTGGTGGACGCGCTTCGCCAGGAACTCTCCGTCCCGGTCGAGGTCGCGCAGTACGGAGGCCACGCCAGGTCCCATAGGGCTCGAAAAGCGGCGTTCGACGCGGCCGTGGCCTTCGATCCGGGGGCCGGATCCCCTCCCGCACCTTCCCCCGAAAGGGGTACGAGCAGCCACGGAGCGTGAGATCCGGGTCCCTCGCCGGTGACCCGCCCCACAGGACCCACGTCACATACGAGGCGGGATAGTAGGCCTTGAAGGCCCTCTCCCCACCCCCTCACACCGCCCTCCACCTGCGCCGATGCCCACCCGGTCGGCGGGGGGCCGTTCCGCCCCCGCTGCGAGGACCACTAGTAAAAGGGGTCTTTGCCAGGCGCGCTCCACCCCCGTAGAACTGGATGAGTCGCAAGGCGGACGGAGAAACCCCGGGCTCACCCCCGGA
>NZ_JBEXPT010000271.1:0-1369 GCF_040612195.1 Streptomyces sp. NPDC006450
CCAACAACACACTCCGCACCCCATGCACCACCACCAAATGCCGCGCCACCACCGCACCCAGACCACCCGTACCACCCGTCACCAACACCGTCCCGTCGAGCGGGGGGAGCGACAGCGGCTCGGCCGGTGCCTGTGCCCGTACGAGGCGGGGAACCAGCAGCGCTCCGGCGCGAATCGCCGACTCGGGTTCCTCGGCGGCCAACGCCGAGGTGAGCAGCGCGCGGGATCGCGGGTCGTCGTCAAGGGCGAAGCCGTGCCCGGCGTCGACCAGCCGGAACCGACCCGGCGCCTCCGCCTGGGCCGCGCGCACGAGACCCCACACCGGGGCCTGACGTACGTCGACGTCCTCGTCGGGCCCGGTAGCGACCGCCCCGCGCGTCACGACGACGAGCGAGGAGTCCTCGTAGCGGTCACCGGCCAGCCATTCCTGGACGACCGCGAGGACCCGGTGGGTGATCTCGTGCATCCCGGAGACCTCGTCGCCGTCGACGACCGGGCAGTGGAACACCACGGCCCCGGGCACTGTCCGTTCCTCCGACAGCTCCTCCCACAGGACGAGCGGCACTTCGGGCGCGCGGGTGGCGCCGGAGCTCGCGAGACCGCTCCACTCGACCTCGAACAACCCCTCGGGGGCGCCGGGCGCCGGACCGGTCGGCGTCGCGGACACGGGCCGGCCGACGACCGAGCCGACCGACACGACCGGTCGGCCTTCGCCGTCCGTGGCCGTCAGTTCGAGCCGGCGGTCGTCGCGCTGGACGAGCCGTACGCGCAGTCGCGACGCGCTGGTCGCGTGCAGGGTCACGCCGGTCCAGGCGAACGGCAGAGCGGGCTCGTCCTCCGGGCCCGGGCCTGCGAACAGTGCGACGTGCATCGCGGCGTCGAGGAGGGCGGGGTGGATGCCGAACCGCTCGGCGTCGCCGTGGAACTGCTCGGGCAGGACGACGTCCGCGAGCAGCTCGTCACCGAGCCGCCAGGCGGCGGTCAGCCCCTGGAAGGCCGGGCCGTAGGCGAAGCCCTGGTCCAGCAGAACGGAGTAGGCGTCCTCCACGTCGAGCGGCTCCGCGTGGGCCGGAGGCCATTCGGCGGGCGCGACGGACGCGGCTGCCTCCGCCGGGCTGAGCCGGCCCTCCGCGTGCAGCAGCCAGGGCTGCTCGGCGAGTTCGGCGTGCCGCGAGTACACGCGGACCTGGCGGAGACCGGACTCGTCGGGCGAGGCGACCGCGACCTGCACCTGTACCGAACCCTGCTCGGGCAGGACCAGCGGCGCCTGGAGGGTGAGCTCCTCCAGCACCGGGCAGCCGACGTGCGAACCCGCGTGAAGGGCGAGTTCCACGAAGCCGGTGCCGGGGAGCAGGACCGTACCCAGTAC
>NZ_JBEXPT010000272.1:0-1321 GCF_040612195.1 Streptomyces sp. NPDC006450
AGCGCGTCGTTGCCGTCGAGGACCGGCTTGGGCAGCTTGAAGGGCGTCTTGAAGGCCAGCTTCTTGCCGTCGGCCGTGGTCATCGTCGCCATCGGCCCGGTTCCGCCACCGGAGATGCTCAACGGGGAGGGAACGACCGCCGGGGATATGGTCCCGTCGGCGTTGACCCGGAGCGTCGTATCGATGGCCTTCCAGGACCCGTTCGCCTGCTTCACCCGCTCCGGAGCTGCCGTCGCATCCGTGGTGAGGGTGCCGGACGGGTTGGCGAACGTCTGCGAGTCGGCCGTGGTCAGAACCTCGATCGCCACCGGCTTGCCGCTCCGCTCGGCCTGCACCAACGCGGCTTCCACGGCTTTCTGCCGGGCGGTGGGCCCGGCCTTGGAGGCGGGCTTCGGCGCGGGGCTCGGCGAGCCCGCCGCGAAGGCACTCGGGGCGGCGGTGATGAGCCCGGCCCCGAGGGCCAGCACCACGGCGCCTGCGAGGGGAAGCATCGCGGCTGCGGATGGCGGTCGACGCCGGAGGGCCCCCGGCCCGGGGTCAAGGGGTGAAGAAGATGGCCGCATGGGCAGAAGTCCTCGCTATGCACGTCGGTGAACCAAGGTCACGCGCACGTTCCTTGCTGGCCGAAAGCCTGTCAAAAGCGTTACCAGTCAATATGTCTGGTTCGCGGGAATAAGGATTGCGTTGGCTGTCAAGTGACATTGATCATGTAAGGGAATGCTAAAGAAAATCTGTACGAGGGAATGCCCCTCTCCTTAGGGTGCGGCTGTCCGGACTGTCTCAGAAACGGACCTTGCCATTCCTTTTCATGGGGGGATTTTGTTGTCTCGTCAGGGTGGTTTGCATTCGCGTGCGCGCGCGATGCGACCACGTGTTGCGATGGCCGCCGTGCTCGCGGTGTTCATCTCCGGCCTGGGCTTGCCCGCGGTCGAAGCGGTGGCGAAGCCGCCGAAGGTGTGGGTGCCGCCGAATACGGCGCTCCCGCAGACGAAGCCCGTCAAGGGCTCGAATGCCAAACCCGTCAACGCCAAGGCGCCTGTCGGCAAGGCGTGGAAGCCGGATGCGAAGGCGAAGGCCCCGTCCGGTTCCGCGACCGTTCCGCTCAATACGGCCGGAACTTCGGCGACTGCGGTCGCCGGTAAGTCGGTTCAGGCCGGCAGTTTGCCCGTCTGGGTTGCTCCTGCCAAGGGTCCGAAGCGTTCGGCGAAGTTGTCGGAACTCGCGACTTCGGGTTCCGCTTCTGGCGAGGGTTCGCTGCGGGTGGAGGTGAAGGACGAGGCGAAGACGCGTGCGGCTGGTGTCGGAGGCGTCCTCGTCGCTC
>NZ_JBEXPT010000273.1:0-1318 GCF_040612195.1 Streptomyces sp. NPDC006450
GTCCCGGGCCGGGGCCCGGTGCCGGGGTCGGGCTGGGCGGCACCGGGTCACGGGGCGGCGTCCCCATGGACACCTCCGCCCCTGGCGGCGACGGGGGGCGGGTGGGCGTGCAGCTCTTCGGATGCGTCACGGGATACGTCCGATCGTCGTCCGGGAACCGGCGGCAGGACCGTCCGGCCCGGCACCCTTCGTGGTGCCGGCCGCGCGGGGCGCCGCCTCACGGCAGCACGCGCGGTATCCCGCGCCTACCCGCGTCGCCGGGCCGCAGACACACGAGTCCCAGCAGGACCCGGGTGACCGGAACCCGGGTGACCGGAACCCGGGCGACGGGACCCCGGTGACCGGGGAACCGCCCGGGCCACTGCCGCCGAGCGGCCCTGCCGGAAGGCACGTACGGGTGACAAGGACAGCGGGGTGCCCGCGCTCCCCCGCGGGCCTCGCGAAACATCTCTGGCGGCCGGTCACACACCGGCCCCGCACCGCCGATGCGGCCGGGTGACCCCCCGTGCCGTGCCGTGGCACACCGGTCCGTCGCAGGGAGCCCCCGTGCACGTCCTGCTCGTCGCGAGCGCCTTCAACAGTCTCACCCAGCGGGTCCACGCCGAGCTCCGCGATCGCGGCCACGGCGTCGCCGTGGAACTGGCGCTCCCTCCGGCCGATCTGGCGGCGTCCGTCCGGCGCCACCGCCCCGACCTGATCGTCGCGCCGATGCTGACCTCGGCCGTGCCGGAGGAGGTCTGGTCCGCCCACACCTGCCTGATCGTGCACCCCGGCCCGGTCGGGGACCGGGGTCCTTCCTCGCTCGACCGGGCGGTACTGGACGGGGTCCCACGGTGGGGCGTCACCGTCCTGCAGGCCAATGCCGAGATGGACGCCGGCGACGTATGGGCCTCGGTGGAGTGCCCGGGGCCGGACCGGGCCGGGTCCAAGAGCGTCTGGTACCGGGGCGAGGTGGCCGACGCGGCCCTGGAGGCGGTCCTGCTCGCCGTGGACCGCTTCGCCTCCGGAACGTACGTCCCCGAGCCGCAGACCGGGGGCCGGGCACGCCCCCTGGTGCGCCAGGAGCACCGCCGGATCGACTGGCTGCGGGACGGCACCGAGCGGGTGCTGCGCACCCTGCGCGCGGCGGACTCCCGGCCCGGCGTACGGGACGAGCTGCTCGGCGGTTCCTGGTACCTGCACGGCGGCCACCCGGAGGACCGGCTGCGCGGCCGCCCCGGCGAACTGCTGGCCACCCGGGCGGGGGCGATCTGCCGGGCCACCGTCGACGGGGCCGTGTGGATCCCGGAGCTGCGGGCCCACCGCGCCCCGGGGGAGC
>NZ_JBEXPT010000274.1:0-1301 GCF_040612195.1 Streptomyces sp. NPDC006450
TCCCCGGCCGGGGGCGACGAGGACTGCCCCCCCCCCCACCGGCGCGCCACGCCGCAGCGGCCCGCCGGGCCCTCCCTGCCACCGGTAGCGGGCGGGAGCGGCCCGCGGGGGCCCGGCCGGGACCCCTGGTGGGGGTCTGCGGTGCTGCGTAGACTCCACCCGCATGACTGCGGGGACGGGCGCATCGGTGCTGGTGGGACGGGATGCGGAGATTCGGGCGATGCGTTCCGCGCTGGCCCGGCCGCCCGCCGTGGTGCTGATCGAGGGCGAGGCCGGGATCGGCAAGACGCGGCTCGTGCGCGAGGTGCTGGCACGGCTGCCCGACCGCGGGGCCCGGGTGCTGTCGGGGAGTTGTCCGCCGCTGCGCGAACCGTTCCCGTACGGCCCGCTCTTCGATGTGCTGCGCACCCTCGCCCCCGCCGTCCCGGCCGGGCTCAGCCCGGTGTGCGGGGCGCTGCGTCCGTACCTGCCCGAGCTCGCCGAGCGATTGCCGCCGCCCTGCGAGCCGTTGCACGACCCGGCCGCCGCCACACACCGGATCTTCCGTGCGGTGGGAGCGCTGCTGGCCGCCGTGTGTCCGGCCGTGCTCGTCGTCGAGGACCTCCACTGGGCCGACGACGGCACCCGCGACCTGATCCGGTTCCTGATCGAGGATC
This sequence comes from Streptomyces sp. NPDC006450, assembly GCF_040612195.1. Taxonomy (NCBI): domain Bacteria; kingdom Bacillati; phylum Actinomycetota; class Actinomycetes; order Kitasatosporales; family Streptomycetaceae; genus Streptomyces; species Streptomyces sp. NPDC006450. The sequence goes on from NZ_JBEXPT010000274.1 coordinate 657, forward strand.
CGCCGCCGGGGCTCGCCACCGTGCTGACGTACCGTCGGGAGGACCTGCCCGCACCCGGGTTGCCGTTGGGGCGCGCCTATCGGCGGGCGGCCGGTCACGAGTCCCTGCTGATGCGGCTGGAGGCCCTCGACGCGGGCGAGGTGCGCACCCTGGCCGCCGCGCTCACGGGCGGGCCCGTATCGGCTCGGCTGGCGGGCGAGTTGCACGAACGCACTGCCGGGATCCCCTTCGTGCTGGAGGAGTTCGTCCGCGGACCGGGAGCCCCCGCGGCCGTGCCCGCCCTGCTGCAGGAGGCGATGGCCGATCGGACCTCCGGCCTGGACGCGCCCGCCCTGGCCGCCGTCCACGCCGCCGCGGTGCTGCGCGATCCGGCACAGGAGGCCCTGGTCACCGCCGTGGCGGGGCTCGACGAGGAGACCGGGGCCGAGGCGGTGGGGGCGGCGCTGCGGGCCGGGGTGCTCCACGACTGGGGCGAGGACCGGTACGGATTCCGGCACGGGCTGGCCCAACAGGCCGTGTACGAGGCCCTGCTGGGCCCGGAGCGGCGGCGCCTGCACCTGCGGGCCGTCACCGCGCTGGCCGCGCTGCCCGCGCCTCCGCTCGTCCGGCTCGCCTTCCACGCCCGGCAGGCCGGGGCCCCGGAGG
>NZ_JBEXPT010000275.1:0-1272 GCF_040612195.1 Streptomyces sp. NPDC006450
GGGCCGCCTGGGCGTGGAGCAGCTCCGCGGCCTGGGCCGCGCCGCGCAGGCGGGCCGTGACCGTGCCGTTCGCGCCGGTGTCCACGTGGACGTCGGCCAGGCCCCGGGCGCGCTGCCAGGGGCCCTGGGAGCGGCGCACGCTCTGCACCTTGGCGTGCGGAACGATCTCCGTACGCCGGCACAGGCGTCCGTGGCGGGCGGCGAACACGTCCGGGGAGACGGCCAGGCCGTACCCCTTCCACCACACCGGCACCACCCAGCGCGATCCGCTGCGGGGCGAGGGCTCGAAGACGAGGCCCCCCAGGTCGACGCCGGGCAGCACCCGCGCGACGACGGCGTGGGCGGCGGCCCGGGTCGCCACCGGGACCAGGACGTCGTTCTTCGAGCCGGCCACCGCCAGCTCCACCCGGACCCAGCCGCGCCGGCGCCACAGCAGCGGCTCGACGATCCGTACGGTCTGCACGCGCCCCGGCGGCACCGTCTCGTGGGCGCGATCGAGCATGCCGTGGTCGAGCCGGAGCCCGTCCGGGGACTCGGCGACCCGCCAGTCGTACTCGGCGAGGAACCGGCCGGCGCTCCCCGCCCACATCGCGCCCAGCACCGGGAGCAGGGCGACGATGGCCACCCACGGGCTGGAGCTGAACCACCACACCAGCGAGGGAGCCGCGATCCCCCCGGCGAGGATCGCCCAGGTGGTCAGGGTGAGCATCAGGGACATCGCCAGATCGCGCGGCCCCACGCGGAGCAGCTCCCGCTCGGGGGCCTCGCCCAGGAGCGGTGCCTCGGCCGGGGTGAAACCGGCCGCGCGGGCCAGCAGCTCGGCGCGGAGCGAGACGGCGTCCTTCTCCGAGAGGAAGGCCAGCTCGTCCTTGGCCTCGGTGCCGATGACGTCGAGCCGCAGCTTGGCGACGCCCGCGAGGCGGGCCAGCAGGGGGCGGGTGACGTCGACCGCCTGGATCCGGTCGAGACGGATGTGCGCGGTGCGGCGGAAGAGGAGCCCGCTGCGGATGCGCAGCTCGGTGTCGGTGACGGCGTAGTGCGTGAACCACCAGCTGAGGAAGCCGTACGTGCCGAAGACGAGGACCAGCGCGGCGAGCGCGAGGACCCGCAGGACGGTGGAGACGGCCGTCACCCACTCGGCGACGTTCTCGCCCTGCTGGGCGACGATGCCGATGGTCGCGGCGATCGGCACCCAGGCACGGCGCAGCGGGGTGAGGACGTGCAGCCGCCGCTCCGGGCCGGGCCCGGCCGCGGGCGCCGCCCCGGCCTGCG
>NZ_JBEXPT010000276.1:0-1236 GCF_040612195.1 Streptomyces sp. NPDC006450
GCACTTCGCGCGGCCCGGCGCGCAGGCCCGTAGCGCCGGTGCCGACTCCGCCGAGCAGGCCCTCGTGGAGGAGGCGACCCGGGTCGCCCTCGACATCCGGCGCACGCTCGACCAGCACCGCAGGCGCGAGGCGGAGCTCACCGCCCTCTTCGACACGGCCGGCGACCTCGCGGCGCTGCGCGATCTCGACGCGGTCCTACGGGCCATCGTGCGACGGGCCCGGACCCTGCTCGGTACGGACTGCGCCTACCTCACGCTCAACGACCCCGTTGTGGGCGATACGTTCATGCGGGTCACCGACGGCTCCGTCTCCGCCGCCTTCCAGCAGTTGCGCCTCGGCATGGGCGAGGGCCTCGGCGGTCTGGTCGCGCAGACGGCCCGGCCCTACGCCAGCGCCGACTACCGCGCCGACGACCGCTTCCGGCACACCAGCACCATCGACGCCGGGGTGCGCGAGGAGGGGCTGCGCGGCATCCTCGGTGTGCCGCTGCGCGTCGCTTCCCGGGTCATCGGGGTGCTCTACGCCGCCGACCGGTCGGTGCGGGAGTTCACCCCCGACGCGGTGGCCCTGCTCTCCTCGCTGGCCGACCACGCGGCCGTCGCCATCGACGGGGCGCGGCTGCTGGAGGAGACCCGTACGGCGCTGGTCGAGCTGAACGCCGCGAACGAGACCGCCCGGGCCCACAGCGAGGCCGCACGGCTGGCCACCGAGACCCACGACCGGCTCACCGATCTGGTCCTGCGCGGCGGGGACGTCACCGATGTGGCCCGGGAGGTGGCCGCGCTGCTGCGGGGCGGGCTGGTGGTACACGATGCCGACGGCGCCGAGCTGGCCCGGGTCGCCACCGAGCCGATCGGCGCGCCCGCCCAGGGGGTGGCGGCCTCCCGTTCCGGCGGCCGGGCCGTGCCGGTCGACGGCGTGTGGGTCTGCGCGGTCCTGGCCGGGCCCGAACTCCTCGGCAGCATCGCCCTGACGGACCGGGCGGAGCTGTCGGACAGCGACCGGCGGCTGTTCGAACGCACCGGCCTGGTCACCGCGCTCCTCCTGCTGCTGCGCCGCTCGGTGGCCCACGCCGAGGACCGGGTGCGCGGTGAGCTCCTCAGCGACCTGCTGACCCCGCGGAACCCGGGGCACACCCCCGACACCGGCAGCCGGACGATCCGGGCCCGCAAACTCGGCGTCGACCTCGCGCGCCCGCACTCCCTCCTGGTGCTCCACTGCGACGCGGCGCTGCG
>NZ_JBEXPT010000277.1:0-1228 GCF_040612195.1 Streptomyces sp. NPDC006450
GCGCGGCGCCGGGGGCCTCCTCCAGCACCACGTGCGCGTTGATGCCGCCGAAGCCGAAGGCGTTCACCCCCGCCCGGCGAGGCGCCGGCCCGCGTTCCCACGGCCGGGCCGTCGTCACCGGCCGCATCCGGGTCCGTGCCAGGCCGGGGTGCGGCTCTTCCAGGTGCAGGGTCGGCGGCAGCACCCCCTCGTGCACCGCGAGTGCGGCCTTGATCAGCCCGGCCATGCCGGAGGCCTGCATGGTGTGGCCGAGCATGGATTTCACCGAGCCGAAGCCGATCGCGTTCCCCATGTCGAGGCCGGTGTCCAGGCCGGTGTCCAGGCCGGTCCGGGCGCTCGACCCGTCACCCGCGGAGGGACCGAAAACCTGGGCCAGCGTGTCCAGTTCGGCCGTGTCTCCCACCGGGGTCCCGGTGCCGTGCGCCTCCAGCAGCCCCAGCGCGCCGGGCGCCCGCGGATCGAGACCCGCCTCCCGCCAGGCCCGTTCCAGCGCCCTCACCTGGCCCGCGACGAGCGGGCTCATCAGGCTCGCCGCCCTGCCGTCCCCGGCCACGCCGGTGCCGCGGATCACCGCGTAGATCCGGTCGCCGTCACGCTCCGCGTCGGCCAGCCGCTTCAGCAGCACCACCCCGGTGCCCTCGGACAGCAGGGTTCCGTCGGCGCGCCGGTCGAAGGGCCGGATCCGCTCGCTGGGGCTCAGGGCGCGCAGCTGCGTGAACACGCTCCACAGGGTGGCGATGTGGCAGTGGTGCACCGCTCCGGCGATCACCACGTCGCAGCGCCCGCCGGCCAGCAGCCCCACCGCCTGGTCGACCGCCATCAGGGAGGAGGCGCAGGCCGCGTCCAGGGTGTAGGCAGGCCCGTGGAAGTCGAGCCGGTTGGCGGTCCGGGCGGCCGTGAAGCTCGGTACGAGTCCGATCGAGGCGTCGGGCCGTTCGGGACCCAGCGCCTCCTGGAAGGCGGAGCGCACCGCGGCGATCCGGCGCTCGCCGAGCTCGGGCGCGAGTTCCCGCAGGGTCTGCGCCAACTGGTGTGCGGTGCGCACCCGTTGGTCGAGCCGGGCGGTCGCCACGCCCATGAAGCCGCCGCGCCCCAGCACGACCCCGATCCGCGAGCGGTCGGCCGGCAGGCGGCTCTCGCCGCCCGCGTCGGCGATGGCCTCGGCCGTGGCGTGCAGCGCCAGCATCTGGTCCGGTTCGGCCCCTTCCACGGTGGCCGGCATGATGCC
>NZ_JBEXPT010000278.1:0-1225 GCF_040612195.1 Streptomyces sp. NPDC006450
GGCCGGCCTTGGACGAGCTGGGTGGGGGGGGAGGGGTGCCGTTGGAGGGCGAGGGGAAGCAGGAGCGGCGCCGCAAGGGTCACGCCGACCGCCGCGCGGACACGGCTGACACCGACCGCCGCGCGGACACGGCGCCCGCCGAACGTCGTGACGACAGGACCACGCCCGCGGCCGACACGGACGAAGCCAGCCGTCTGGACCGTCCGCAGGGGCCCGGTGAGCCGGGCGGCAAGGCGGGCCGGAAGGGGACGCGGTGGGTGGGCCCGCGCGATGAGTGACGCCGGAGCCGCACCCGGGCGGGCGGGCGGCGCGCGTGGGATCCTCAAGGAGTGAAGGGCGATGCCGCACCGGTAGGTGAGGGCGCCGCACCCGAGGTGGTGGCGCTCGCAAGGGTCGTGGCCAGACTCCGGTCGGAACTCGCCGATCTGGAAGGCGTCGCCGCGACCACGGCCGTGGTCGAGCGGGCCACGGGTGTCCTGATGGTCCGGGCGGGGGTCTCCGCCGACACGGCGTACGCGTTGCTCCTCGAACGGGCGGGCCGCCGCGGCCGCACCGTCCTGGAAGAGTCCTGGATCACGCTGGGGCGGGTCCGGGCGCGCCGGTCGCCGGGGGCCGCGCGGATTTCCCTGCCCACGGCCTCGGTCACGGCCCCGACCGTGTCCTCGACCACCGGCCCGACCTCGTGCCCGGCCACGGCCCCGGCCACGGGCCCGAAGGACGAGCCGGGTACCTCGGTGTTCAGCCCCCGCCGACGTCGAGCCGGTCACCCCCACGCTGATGACGGGGTGAGTGCGCTGCTGGCGCGCATCGCCGACGGTCTGGCCGCGGGGCACGGCGGCGACGACATCGCGGAGCTCTTGGTGACCGTGCTCGGCGGGGCCACCGGTGTGGACTCGGTGATGATCTACACGGTGGCCGCCGCAGGAAGCCTCGATCTGACCGCAAGCGCCGGGATCGCCCCGGCCCTGGCCGAGCAGTGGCGCCACATTCCCCCGCTGAGCGGGGTCGCCGCACACGAGGCGATCGCCGGTCGCCGTGCCCTCTGGCTGGAGGATCTCGAACAGGACGCCCGGCGCTATCTGCTGATCGGCGACCCGCCCGAGCGGTGGGCGTCGCGCGCCTGGGTTCCCGTGCCCGGCACCGGGTCTCCGCGGGCCGTCATCGGTTTCCTGCGCACGCGGCCGGGCCCCTTCGCCGCCGACTCCCGGGTGTTGCTGCGCCAGGC
>NZ_JBEXPT010000279.1:0-1173 GCF_040612195.1 Streptomyces sp. NPDC006450
CAGGGTGAAGGTGCCCTCTTCGTCCACGCGCTTGGGGTGACCACCGGTGGTACCGGAGAGCGGGAAGTCGGTCGAGGTCACCGACGCGGACGGCGAACTCCTGTCGACGAAGAAGTAGCACCGCTCGCTGTCGGCGCTCCACAGGGTGTCGTCCTGCGTGTTCGCGAACCAGTAGTACTTGTGCCCGTCCTTCAGGGCCCCGAAGTGGGCGGTGACGTCTCCGGAAGAGGACAGCCAGCTGCTGTTGAAGTACTGCGTGCTGCCGTTGTCGTCCTCGTCCACGAGCGCGAAGTTCGTCTGGAGCTGTCGGCCGGTGGGCGAGTGGGTGGCGACGGTCACCGAGGTGTCGGAGTTGAGGCCGACCCAGCCCGGGTTGTCCCAGGGGTTCACGGCGCCGGCGGTGCGGCAGGCGGCGTAGGAGCCGGTGCCGGCGAAGCCGGGAGTGGGGCTGGTGCGGGGGTTGCCGATGGTGGGGCGGATGTCGTACGTGACCGTGATGTGCGGGGTGTTGCTGAACCGCTGGCGGTAGTACATGTTGCCTTCGTCGTCCGGCGCGAAGCCGAACGTGAAGTGGGGCCACTTGTCGCGGGCGGCGTTCCGCATCTGGGTGGTGACGTCGTACTGGACGTCACCCGTTCCCGAGATGTTGATGCCGCCGATCTTGAAGCAGTTGCCGCCCATGCGCGAGTTCTTGTCGCAGGGCTGGTTGTTCCAGCTGGTCGGGTTGTTGATGGGACCGGTCTGGTACAGGCCCATCGGCGTGGACGTGCTGGGGCTGGAGGAGGAGACGACGGTGGCGTGGAGCCGGGCGTCGATGACCTCGGTGTCGTAGATCGTCGAGTTGATGCCGATCTGGAAGTAGGCGCGTTCGCGGCCCTTCCTGGTGCACGTCGAGTATCCGCAGTAGCCGGCGGCCGGGGTGTTCTGGCCGTCCGCGGTGCCGTTGAACTCGTTGGTGTCCGGGTACGCCTCCTGGACCTGCGACCAGGCGCGCGTGGTGTTGTTGGCGGAGGGGTTGACGCCGGGGTCGATGTACCAGGGGCCGGTGCCCTGGCCGAGGAGCGAGGTGTCGGGGATCAGGTCGATGCCGGTGGCATCGGCCTTGACGCCGATCGGCTTGACGTTGGCGGTGTCGCCGGGGGCGTCCGCGCTGGAGGCGATGACCCGGTCGGC
>NZ_JBEXPT010000280.1:0-1086 GCF_040612195.1 Streptomyces sp. NPDC006450
GGGCCGTCGCCACCATCCAGATCACCGCCACCGCCACCGACACCACCGCAGCCACCGCCACCACCACCTTCCCCCTCACCCTCACCTGGTTCTGACAACCGTCAGGGGGCCGGGCCTCCCAGGGCGCCACCACGGGGCGGGATCCCTACCCGCCCCCACCTCCTCCCGCTCGCCGGGGCCTCCGTTCGTCACTGAGCCGTTCTGCCGGCGGTTGGCCCGCACCTTGGTCGAGAAACACCCCCTCGACCACACCGCCGGGGCGTTCCTCGGCATGGACGGCCCGGCCGACCAGGTCCGAGGACCGCAAGGCGCCCCGTCGGCTCCGGGGTGTGGGGCGTCAGCCCGTGGGCGCGGTGGACGGCGAGGGGGTGGTGGGAGCGGGCGGGGCGAGTACGGAGTCCAAGCGGCGGACGGCGGAGCGCCGCTGGAGTACGGACAGGGCCGCGATCCCCGCACCGAGGGCCAGCCAGCCCGCAGGCCCGGCCGTCATCACCACCCCGGTCAGGAGCAGCGGACCGGCGGACTTCTGGACGGACTGGGCCATGCCCGCCACCCCCAGGTAGGACGCCCGCGCCTCCTCGGGGGCGAGCGAGACCGCCAGCTCCCAGGAGCTCACCGACCGCAGCAGTTCCGCCACCGTGACCAGGACCGCCGCGGCGAGGAGCGCCACCGTCGCGACCACGGCCCCGGCCCCGGAGGTCAGGGCCAGCAGGGTGCAGCTCACGAGCATCGTCAGCCCGTACACGGAGAGCGCCGCCGCGGCCTGGTGGGGTTCCTCGAACCGGGCCGAGACGCGGAGTTGGAGGACGACGACGAGCACGGTGTTGATGACGAGGAAGGCCGGGACGAGGGCGTGCGGTGCATCGGTGTGGGCCACCAGCCAGAGGGGAAGGCCGACGGCCAGGATCGAGTCGTCGAGGTTCATCGGGATGTCGAGCAGGACGAAGCGCAGGTAGCCGCGGTCCCGCCACGGGCTCGGTGCCCCCGTCCGACGGGACGCACCAACGCCGGGTGCGGCGAGGCCGGGCGCAGCGCCCCCGGGCGACGCGTCCACGAGAACGGCCTCGACCTGGTCCGGCGCCTGCG
>NZ_JBEXPT010000281.1:0-1085 GCF_040612195.1 Streptomyces sp. NPDC006450
CGTCGGCCGGCCCGAAGGCGGGCCGACGTCGACGGCCGGGTGTGCTTCGCAGACGGCGGCGGCCAGCTCCTCCTCCACGAGCCGGTCTCGGGCGAAAGGCGCTGGCGCGGACCGGTGGTGCGCGACCTCGTCGGCGGCCGCCGACCCGTCGCCCTGGACCCGGACGGCTCCCTGCTGTTCCTGGACCCCGGCAGCGGTACGGTCCGCCACCGTGCGCGCGACGGGGTGACCGGGCTGCTCGCCGCCGACGAGGACCAGGTGTACGTCCTCGACGCCGACGGCCGCCTGGCCGCGTTCAAGCGGGCGGACGGCGCGGTGCGCTGGCGCGTGCCCGTCCCCGTGTCGGGCCCGGCGCTCTCGGCGGCCGCCGGGTACGGGCGGCTGCTCCTGGCCTCCGCCGCCGGCGGGGTGGCGGCCCTGTCCGCCGCCGACGGCGGCCCCGTCTGGCGGCGGCCCGCCGGCACCGAAGCCTCACGGACGGCCCTGTCCGCGGGCGGAGTGCTGCTGGGCGGGGCCGGAGACCGGACGCTGACCTGCCTGGACCGGGGGCGCGGCGAACAGCTGTGGACCCTGCCCGCGGACGACAGCGCGGGCTTCGGCGTGCCCACACCGGCCGGCGACACCGTGTACGTCGCCGACGGCCACCAGCTCCGGAGCATCGACGCGAAGACCGGAACCCCCGCCTGGACCGTGCTGGCCACCGAGGAACTGGCGCAGGACCAGGCTCCGCTGGTGGCGGGATCCGGGATCTTCGCGCCGCTGCGGAGGCCCGAGCTCGGCATCCTCGTGGTGCACGGCGGGCGAGCAGCCGAACAGTACGTGTTCGCACCGGCCCCGGCCGGGGAGGTCCGGGCCGACGTTCCCTGGCGGGGAGCTGTCGCCGGAGGCAGCGTCGTCTGGCAACGCGGCAGCGCGGTCCGCGCCCTGCCGGGCATGTGACCGGCCCGGGGCGGGGCCACCAGGTGAGGGGGGAACGCATGGGGGGCGGACGTCTGGGGACCCCGCAGACCCTCACCGCCGCAGCAGCACGATCGCCGACCCCCACATCGTCAGCAGTACGTTGCCCAGGGCGTACGGGACCGTCG
>NZ_JBEXPT010000282.1:0-1066 GCF_040612195.1 Streptomyces sp. NPDC006450
GTGAGCGTCGCCCCCGCGGGCTGTCCTCCGGGGACCCCGTCCAGCACCGCGGCGGACAGCCAGCAGCCGACCGGGACCTGGACCAGTACGGGATGCAGTGGATGTCCGAGCTGCTTGCCGCGCAGGACGTCGCGTACCGCGCCCAGCGGGAGGGCGCGGATCTTCCGCTGGAGCGCACGGACGGTCCGATCCGCGCCGGAGGTCTGCTCGAGGGTGTCGAGGGCCTTCAGCCACCCCTCGGCCACCGTGGCGAGGGGCTGCCCGGGCCCCGGCCGCACGGAATCGATCCGCAGGTTCATACGAGTCGCCGCCCTCCGTCGTCCTCGCGGGCGGCTCCGTTCCCTCCGGCCCGCAGTCCTCTGTACGCCCCCTCGCTCACGTCCGGCGCCTACCCGGCGGGGCCGTACGCACACACGGGCCGACGCGGCCCCGTGGAGATCACTCCGGCGGGAACAGCCGGACACCGGTGTGGATGGTCTTGCCGTCCGGCCGGTGTCTGATCTGCACCTCGCTGCCGAGCTGATGGACCAGGGCCCAGCCCCATCCACCGCCGCCCTCCAGATCGGGCGCCCTCAGCCGCGGCTCCGCCTGGCTGTAGTCGGTGACGTCGATGGCGATCTCGTCGGGTTCCAGTTCGAGGTCCAGTACGCAGCCGTCCTGCGTGTGACGGATCGCGTTGGTGACGAGTTCGCTGACGAGCAACAACGTCGTGTCCCTCACCTCGGGGGCCACGAAGCGGCCGCCGCGCGAGGCGTCGTCGAAAAAGTGCCGGGTGAGTTCGCGTGCGGTGGCGGCCGCGGCCGTGCCGTCAAGATCGCTGTGCTGTCTCAGTTGGAGAGTCATCCCCGCTCCCGCGGCCTCCGGTCTCGCTCCCCCGGGTCCGACCGCCGGAGTCGACGGTGACGACCGCCCGGGGAGGGGTGGTGTCCGCATCGGTGCGCGTACCCATTTCGTGCCGGTTCACCACATTCGGCGACCGCCCCACGTCCATGCCCCACGCGCGCTCCTCGGCAGCGCTCGCGTCGACGTCCCGCCGGAGCAGCCCGGCCATCGCGTCGCGGTCCGC
>NZ_JBEXPT010000283.1:0-1061 GCF_040612195.1 Streptomyces sp. NPDC006450
GGCGGGGTCGGTCCAGCGGCGCCGGGCCAGGCACCAGCCCTCGGGGCGGGGCTCGCCGATGCCGCAGACCTCCGGGGTGAACTTCATCGGCCAGACCCGCTCGTCGGCGCCGAAGCGGCGGTACGTCCAGCCGTCGATCCGGGCCCACACCCGGCCGTCGGCCCGGAGCAGCTCGATGTCGCCGCGCACGCTGACATCGCGGACCTCGCGGATCCGGGCCGTGGCCCAGACGAGCTCGTAGGGGGCGGGCGGGGGCCCCGAGAAGCGGATGCCGTCCACGGTGGCCGGGAACACCAGCCTGTCCACGGGGAGCCTCAGCTGCATCCAGTGCCCGAAGAGCTGCCCGGCGGCGTCGAGCAGCGCCCCCGGGTCGGGCAGGGCCCGCAACACGCCCCGGATGCCGTCCGAGCCGACGGCCCGCACCTCGTGCACCCCGGCGAAGCGGGGGCCGTGGAACATCCACCGGTCGCGGTAGAGCGCCTCGGCGCTGACGGGAGCCGGCTGCGGCTCGCGCAGCGGGGTGGTGTCGGGGCCGGGCAGGGCCGCGTAGCGGTCTCCGAGCAGGACGAACACGTCGGCGTACTCCCCGAGGGTGACGCGCACGCGGCCCGGTCCGGCGGGCCGTACGGTGACCTCCACGTCGAGGGCCGGCTCCACGGGGAGCCAGCGCAGGGCCCGTACCCGCTCGTACCCGATGACGGCCAGGCCGTGCGGTGCGTCCCTCAGCGCGGCCTCGGCCGCCAGCTCCAGCATCGTCGTCATGGGGACGACGGGGAACCGGTCGGAGTCCTCCGTCCAGCCGTCGGGCTGCAGGTAGACGCAGTGGTCCCGTACGTAGGGGAGCGTGTCGAGGGAAAGACGCAGGGTGCGGGTCAGGGGCTGGGTCCCGGTCTGCCGCTCGGTGTGCGGCCCGGTGTGCCGCTCGGTCTGCGGCCCGGTGTGCCGCTCGGTCTGCGGCCCGGTGTGCCGCTCGGTCTGCGGCCCGGTCTGCGGCTCGGGCTGTCCTGCGGCGGGGGTCGCGTCCAGGGCGGAGAGCAGCACCGGCCTGGGCTCTACGGCCG
>NZ_JBEXPT010000284.1:0-1032 GCF_040612195.1 Streptomyces sp. NPDC006450
CGTCCGGCTCGCTGGCGTCCTGTTCCCCGGAGTCCGGCGGAGTCGGTGCCTGCCGGCTCGCCGTCGTGGGTCACACGCCGCAGCGGCTCGCGCTGGCCGCGATGGTGGTGGCGCGCGGGCGGGCCTGGCGGGGGCGCGGGGAGGTGTGGTTCACGCCCGAACCGCTGGGTGGCCGGCTGGCGTTCCTTTTCCCGGGCCTGGAGCCCGAGTTCGCCCCGGCACTGGACGACGTGGCGGACCGGCTCGGGCTGGAGAGGCCCCGGCTGACCCGGGGCGAGGACCTGACGGAGCGGGCCCTGGACGCCATCGCGACGGGCCGTTTCCTCGCCCGGGTGCTGCCCGGACTCGGCATCGAGGCCGATGTGCTGGCGGGGCACAGCCTGGGGGAGTGGGCGGCGATGGTGGCCGGCGGGATGTACCGGCAGGACGCGGCCGACACCTTCCTGGAGTCGCTGCGGCCCGGTGCGGTGAAGGTGCCCGACCTGGTCTACGCGGCCCTGGGATGCGGGACCCGGCGGGCGGAAGCCGCGCTGCACGGACTGGACGGGGTGGTGGTCAGCCACGACAACTGCACGCACCAGTCGGTCGTCTGCGGGATGCCCGCCGAAGTGGCCACCGTTCTCGAACGGTTGAAGGCCGAGGGCGTCCTCGGTCAGGAACTCCCCTTCCGCTCCGGTTTCCACACGCCCATGTGGGAGCCCTACCTCGGCCAGGTCCGCGCCGCTTTCGCCCGACTGCCGCTCCAGCCGGGGAGCTTGCCCCTCTGGTCGGCGACCACCTGCGCGCCGTTCCCCGCTGAGCCCGAGGCCGTGCGCGAGCTCGTGGTCCGCCACCTGCTGGAGCCGGTCCGGTTCCGCGAGCTGACGCTGAAGCTGTACGAGGACGCGGGCGTCCGGGGCTTCGTCACGCTGGGTCCGGGCAGTCTGCCGGGCTTCGTCGAGGACACCCTGCGCGACCGCCCCCACCTCTCGGTCGCGGCCTCCTCACCCCGGCTCACCGGCCTCGCCGCCCTGCGGCGCACCTGCGCCGCCC